>DAIUCL010000046.1:0-16547 GCA_036846185.1 Chitinophagaceae bacterium | reverse complement strand
CTGTGTATATTGATAATAAAAAAAAGTATTTGGTGTTGATTATTTTTCGCCCAAAAAGGAGTAGCGATAATCGATAGGAGGGTTGTACGTTTCTTTGATAGTACGTGCACTGAGCCATCGATAGAGATTGAGCATAGAGCCTGCTTTATCGTTGGTGCCACTGGCACGTGCGCCACCAAAGGGTTGCTGTCCTACTACGGCACCAGTAGGCTTATCGTTGATATAGAAGTTGCCTGCACTGTGAGTGAGGGCTTTCATCGCTTTTTCTAAGGCATAGCGATCTTGGCTGAATACGGCACCTGTGAGGGCGTATTCGGAGGTGGTATCTACTATTTTGAGTACGTCATCAAATTTGTCGGATTGATAGGTATAGATAGTAAGCACAGGGCCAAAAATTTCTTCGCACATAGTGGTATAGTGAGGATTGGTTGTTTCTATAATAGTAGGTTCTATGTACCATCCTTTGGTGCTATCGCATTTGCCGCCTACGAGTATTTTGCAGGTTTTATCTTTTTTGGCATTATCGATGTATTTTTTGATGCTATTGAATGATTTTTCGTCGATTACGGCATTGATAAAGTTTGTAAAATCCTCTGTGGTACCCATTTTCATGGTTTTCACTTCGGCGACTAATTTTTTCTTGATTTCTGTTGCGATATTGTCTGGCAGGTAAGCGCGTGAAGCGGCGCTACATTTTTGTCCTTGAAACTCAAAGGCGCCTCTTGCTAAAGCAGCTACTACGGCATCGACCTGAGCACTTGGATGAGCCAGTACAAAATCTTTACCTCCTGTTTCGCCTACGATTCTTGGGTAGCTTCTATACTTGGTAATATTTTCACCGATGCTTTTCCACATACCTTGGAATACGCCGGTGCTACCGGTGAAGTGTACGCCGGCAAAATCGCGATGATTGAAACAAACGTCCCCTACTACCGGTCCACTTACATAGACTAGATTGATGACTCCATCAGGCAGACCTGCTTCTTTGAGTATTTTCATAAACAAATTTGCTGAATAAATCTGCGTATTTGCCGGTTTCCATACCACCACATTGCCACACATGGCAGCTGAAGTGGGAAGATTGCCACCTATGGCGGTAAAGTTGAACGGTGTGACGGCAAGTACAAAACCTTCCAACGCTCTATATTCAACCCGGTTGTACATGCCGGGGCCTGAGATGGGTTGCTGACGATAGATTTCGTCGAGAAAGTGTACATTGAATCGAAGGAAATCAATCAGTTCGCAGGTACTATCTATTTCGGCTTGGAATACATTCTTACTTTGTCCTAGCATGGTAGCAGCCAGCATATCATAGCGATACTTGGTGGCCAGCAGATCAGCAGCACGCATAAAGATAGAGGCTCTTTGTACCCAGGGCATGTGCTCCCATTTTGCTTTTGCTTTAAGAGCCGCAGCAATGGCCAATTTTACGTGGCTTGCATCGCCTTGATGAAAATGCCCTAAAATATGTTTGGTCTCATGAGGCGGATGTATACTTATTTTTTTGCCACTACGAATCTCTTCGCTGCCGATGTACATGGGTATGTCTACCTTTGTTTTTTTGGCTAGTGCCAAGGCTTTTTTTAAGGCTATTTTTTCAGCGGATTTAGGTGCAAATGCCAACACGGGCTCATTGCTGGGTTGCGGAAAGTGAAAATGTCCATTACTCATAGAGATATATATTTTTTGTTGGTGGTGCAAAGGTAACACCTATGTGTTGTAAAATTAGCGTATCGACTATTTAATTATTGACAAGCAATAAGGTGCTTATCCATAGATAGCTGATACTATGAGTGTGTGGCTTGCACAGATGTGGAGATCGAGCATGGTGTTAGTTCCAGCTATTTTTTCGTTTATTGAACTGGTCTAATCCAATTTTGAATTGATAGGGGGTATTATACTTATTGGCCGCACTGATTACAAAATAGTAACCAATTTTAAATCGTTCATTCCAAAGTCGAATGATTTTTTCAAGTCCCACGAAGGCTTCTGTGTAGCGAAGGTTTTGCTCGGGGCTGATGAGAAATCCAGCCCCTGCCACTTCGAGCAAGTTTAGTTTTTTTATCAGAGGGATTTTATTGAGTATAGAGCCATTGAATTGATGCAAGTAGTGCCCTTCGTAAAATCGATTGAAAATGGGAAAAGTGGTATCCAGATTTTGAAAACTGATCAGTGGATTATTAAAAAGACCCGGATTACCCCGGCTGATAAATTTATAATCGACGTAGCGTAAATCACGCTGGTTTAAGAATGCTCCGGAATGAATATTATATTGAGATATGCCAGCCAGCCCAAGTTTCAGTCGCTGGCGTAAACCATACTCCACAAAATCAAAGTCTATACTACTACCCAGTATTGATGGTACACCCTTGCGCCAACGGATATAAAAGGTAGGGAAATTGGAGCCTAATATTATTTTTTCTCGAGGCTCACGCAAATACTTTTGCATTGGGGTGTATTCTAGTGCTATAGAAATAAATAGGGCATAATAGGGGTCAAACTCAATAGGTCGATTGAAAAATCCCGATTCGTTCAATAAAGAATCTACCGATTCATTAAATCGTAAACCGGCTATGGAACTCCGATGTGCAATCTCTATAGAGTTTCGAAGCATCAAACCATTCATTATCTCTAGTCCATGTTCCAGTTCCAAATTGTCTTTTTGATAAAAATTGCTGCGTCTTAGCAAGTTGATAAACGCATCGCCCCAAAAAATCAAATCATATCGGCGGCCAATATTCAAACTCACATAACCCTGAGAAAAGGGGTTGTATTTGCGCGAGATTCGAATATCACCAATAATATTTTCGTTGCGAATACCATAGCTAAGATCGGTTGCCACATTTAACGTAGTCTTATTGGCAAAAATACGTCGATACGAATTGTATGCACCCACACGTGCACCACCTGGCGCAAAAGGCCTGTAGACAGAGATAGCAGGAGGAAAGAGCCATGTACGCTCCGCGCTTCTCTTGTAATGCTCATATCCAAAGAGTGTAATTTTGCCTATGGTAATTTTGTTGTTTACTTTATCTACGGAGTCAAGATATTCTTTGGTATGAGTTGCTCTAAAAATCGAATCATTACGCTGGATATAGGCAAGTTCTTTTTCGCTAAGTGGTTCTTTGCGTATCGTATTCCAAAAATTAGAGTCTTTTTCATAGGCTTCTAATGTAGTCGTACTGAGTTCATTACTAAAATGGCGTTTTGAAAAAGTGGTATCTATACGATATTGGTCATAAACAACAGTCGTTTTGCCAATTGTTTTTCCAAATTCATTTTTTCCCTGATAAGTCAGGTTCATCCGGGTAGGCATCCATGCTTTCTCTTCTACCAATTCATTAGAGATAGATACCGAAAACTGGTCATACTCTACCAAATGAAATTTTGGAAATCGATATTGACATTCCGTGATAGCCCAAGTGCTATCCATAATGGTCATTTCGCCTTCAATCAACGCATTACCCAATCGACCTGGAGTGAATGAAATAACGTAATAAGTTATGTTCTCTTTTTTGATAATTTTCAGTGTTTTATATTTGTAAGCAATCAGTCCACTATAGCTTACCGGCGAGAGCATGGGGACTTGTGTAAGGGCAGGTACTTTTATCAGATTGTTGTATAAGCTAAAATCGCCATCCGTAGTAGTCAGATAAAAAAGGCTTTCCGTGTTACCTCTCTTATTTACAGCCTCTCTGGTTTCTTTAATCTTGTTGGGGAAGGCGACATCCACCCGCATCAATACTTCACACATGCTCATCCGTTGCTCAGTCTCACGCAGTTTTGCCTGATACAAAGAGTCGCTCATTGTAGATTTCTTTTTTACTTTATCGCTACTATCTTGCTGCATAGTAGCTCTTATATACAAATTTGCCGAATACGTATTTGCCGCCTCTGACAATTGTTGTTTGTGCCGAATCACCTGTCTTACGATTTCTTCTGCTCTATCTTTTTTGAATGTGGATATTTTTACTTCCCCTAATTCTGTATCCAGCTCATTGAGTAGGATATTGAGGGGAGGCATATTTTTTTCTACGATGCATTTTACCACTTTTTTTTCATAGCCAATGAGCGAAAATACCAAATCGTAGTCCCCTTCACTCAGCTCAAATTCAAATTGCCCTTTGTCGTTTGTTCTCGTGCCTATTTGTTGTTCTTTGATTTGAACGGTTACAAAAGAGAGAGGTTCCAGTCGGCTGTTGGTAACCTTACCCTTCAGTTTGAGCATTTGTGCGGAGCTGTCCTGCGAAAAGAAAAGGCTGCTGACAATAAATAAGATAAAACAAAATAAGGAATATGTATTGTGGGCGGCGGACACGCTTTTCGTTACAAGTCCTCGTTTCAAAATGGTTTTTTCTACACCGTCAAAGTAGCTTCCTGTGGTCGCTCTTTTCCGGCAGAAAAAAATCCATTTTGAAACTCCGGGCTTTTCACTACAATCGTTGCAGCATGTGCTAACGATATTGTGATAAGAAGATAATATGTCACTTAATGAAACCATTTTCAGGATTATTGACGATTGCCTCCTCCTCCTTCATCTCCTCCACCTTCATCTTTTTTAAGATTTTCATCTCTGTTTTTTTGTTCTTTACTTTTCTCTTTTTTAGGAGGTGCCATCATGGTAGGTTTTTTAGGTGCATCAGCACTTTGTAAAGCGCTTTTGTTGGCAAATCGGATTTGCAGGTTCAAGCCATACATTCGAGTAAGATTTTTACGAAGTACAGATTGATTATAATAAGGATACAAATTATATATCGTTTCAGTCTGAAGGGTATTAAACACATCACTCACTGTAAACGTAAGATTCATGAGGTTTTTATAAAATGATTTTTTGATAGCAATATCCACATTGCTGTAAGGCCGTATTTCGCCTTGTGCTATCACTGTAGCGGCAAAGTAGTTGGCAGTTACCTGAGCGCTCAAGTCTTTATTGATTTTGGTATTACTATTGAGTTTCATAAATCCACCCCATCCACTTCTGTTCAGAGAGGGATCTACATTGTTTCCGCTTATTTTGTTTCTGAATATATTGACATTCACAGTAGCATCCCACCAGTCTGTAAAGTTCATTTTATTAATCAATTCCATACCATAGGTTTCTCCTACTGCCAGGTTTTGGTTTTGAGTAAATGTAGTACCATCATCATTGAACCTGCGATATCGTTGTATCAAGTTATTCGTATACTGATAATAAAAACTACTGATAAGGTTATTACTTTTGCCATACTGTAAGCTATGAGATAGCTCTACTGCATTGATAAATTCAGGACGCAAGTTAGGATTACCCATGCTTGTATCTTGAGGATTAGAAGCGTCAATAAAAGGGATTAATTGATAAAAATTTGGACGATTCACTCTACGAGAGTAGCTTATGTTAAGGTCATTCTGTTTATCCAATTTGTGACTCACAAAAGCGGTAGGGAACAAACTCAAATATTGATCACTAGCACTGGCATTATACTGATGTATAGTACCTTGATAAGCAAATAATTCAGCACGCAGACCGAGTTGTACTCCCGTTTTTTTGAATTGGTTGCCCACATTCATGTAGGCACCATGCACTTGTTGCATAAAATTGAAGTGGTTTTTCAGAATGGTTTCAGGTACTTCACCTTGATTCCATACATTGATGGTAGGTTGATTCTCCGATTTGAATTGAATCAAATAAGAGCGTTCGCCTAATTCGAGTTTCCCATTTTTTCCTAATGGTTTGGTATAGTCTACCACAAAAGTCCCATTCCAGTTGCCGCCTCTCACCGGATTGCTTTGATCAAAAGAGTTGATCAGACTGTCTTTATCATCAAACACACGCGTTGTAAATTCGCTTTGGCGAATATATCTCCGTTTGCTGAAGTTTACCTCAAAGTTGATATCTTCTTTAGGGTCTTTGAATGTATGTTTATATTGAAGGTTAGAGGTGTTTGCCATTGGGTTTCCGGTATATTTGTTCTTTCGGATAGTCGTAGTGATAGGGGTTGAAAAATTAATGCCATTGACAATTTCTGTTTCTACGTCACCCCAGTTTCCCGCATTGAAAAAACTCTGGGAGAAGGTTATTTTGTTATTCTTGTCAAGTTGGTATTCAGCGCCGGCATTTACGAAGCCACTTAAGGGTCTTCGCTTGTTATATGAATTCGTCGCAAATGTAAAGTCATTGTCGTAGTTATCTCTACGGTTCACAGTTCTTTCCCACGCCTTTTGCCCACGAATGTTTCCATTGATAAAAAAGTTCCATTTTTTAACGTTGGCATTAAGGTTCAGGCCGGTATTGAGGCGAAGTGGATAGCCTGCACCCAAGGTGAGCATTCCATTGTACCCTGGCTTTCTGTCTTTTTTGAGTATGATATTCACAATCCCATTCATGCCTTGCGCTTCATACTTTGAAGAAGGATTAGTAATTACTTCAATACTTTCAATGCTCGAAGCAGGTATCGTAGCCAGAGCGGTAGCGGCGTCATCTCCAAATATAGCGGATGGTTTGCCATCGATTAGCAGGGTGACATTTTCTTTTCCGCGAACTGAGATATTGCCATCACCATCAACATTTACCGATGGTATATTGCGCATTACATCAGCCGCTGTACCTCCTGCCGAAGTGATATTTTTATCTACGTTGAATGTTTTTTTGTCTATACCCAACTCCATTTGAGCCTTTTCGCCACTTATTTTAATGTCTTTCAGCATTTTACTACTGGCTTTCAAAGCCAGCGAACCCATGTCAATTTCGGGGCTGTTTACCGTATAATTTTTTAGGATCTTGGACTCATATCCTAGTGAGCTTATGGTTACAGTATACTTTCCGTACCTAATAGAGTTGGCTGAGAACTTACCATTAATATCTGCTTTAGTACCTTGTAGTTTTACACTGTCTATGTTGCTTTTGAAGCTTATCGTTGCGAATTCAAGAGGGGCACTAGTCGTTTCATCGATAACGAGACCTTTAATAATTGCTGTTTGAGAAAAAGCAGATTGTGCCGACAGAAGAACCAGTAAAATAGAAAATATGTGTTTAGCCATAGATTTTTCAAAATTACCCAAAATCTGCTTGAATCCATATTGATATTATCTAAGCGTAGTGTTAACGGTACGAACGGTCTATTCAAGCCCTGTTTTATCCTCAATGAGATAAACATTTCGGTCTTGCGCATTTCGGGATATTAATTCGCCTAGAAAACCAGCCAAAAAAAGTTGAGTTCCGATGACTAACGATATAATACCAACGAAAAACAAAGGACGATCAGTCATGTTATATTGCTGAAAAGCAAATTTGGCAATTGCAAGATAAATCCAAATAGCTGCTCCGATTAAGAAAACGATCGTTCCCCATAATCCAAATATATGCATCGGTTTCTTACCATATTTGCCAACAAATAAAATCGATGCAAGATCCAAAAAACCATTGACGAATCGTTCCCATCCAAATTTGCTAACTCCATACTTTCGTGCTTGGTGAACTACAGGTTTTTCACTAATATGTGTAAAGCCGGCCCATTTTGCCAACACAGGTATATAGCGATGCATTTCTCCATATACTTCGATCGATTTTACTACTTTTCGTCTGTATATCTTCAGGCCACAATTCATATCATGTAGCTTTACTCCACTCATTTTGCCGGTGACATAGTTGTATAGTTTAGACGGTAGGTTTTTTGTAAGCGCATTATCGTATCGTTTCTTTTTCCATCCACTCACAATATCATATCCCTGTTCATTGATCATCTGGTACAATTCAGGAATTTCATCAGGTGAATCTTGCAAGTCGGCATCCATCGTGATGATGTAATCACCGATTGATGCCTTGAAACCTTCATTAAGAGCAGCAGATTTGCCGTAGTTTCGTTGAAATTTAATTCCCTTTACTGAATTGTTTCTTTGTCTGGCATCAAGTACTTTTTGCCAGCTATAATCTTTGCTACCATCATCTATCAAAATGATTTCGTAGGAATATTGATGCTCACTCATCACACGCTCTATCCAAGTGATGAGTTCCGGTAATGATTCCTCTTCATTAAAAAATGGTATGACAATAGACAGCTGCAATGATTTATTTTTTGGGAGTAAAAGTATGAAAAAAGTAGGAAGTAACGAAAGAGGCTATCAAACCACTCAGTGCAAAGGAAAAAATAACCTTCATAAGCATAAAATTGAAAACCGACCAGCTAAATTCTTTTTGTGATACAGCAATATACAATGCACTATATGTCAGTAGAACTACAATAAGTATGGTGGCTAAGGTGCGGGCATTGTGAGCAAATGCTTCGATCAGCTTGATGTCTGCGTAATATTTGAATAGGAGATAGCTAGAGATGATAATCCCAATCCACACCAATAGGTATTGTACTAATATCAAAGATGAATTGTCGGCAATGCCTATGTATTTTAAGAGTATACTGTACGCACCTATCGCAATGCCTGTCAGCAAGCCAACTCTTGTTCTTATAGTTTTATTCATGGATACGATACTGCAAGTTATTAATGACTGCTAATGATTTTCCTATCAAGGTATGACCAAGCAATGGAGAGTTTGCCGATTTACTTAGATTAGTTTCTGTATGGTATGGCCATTCAGAATGTGTGTCGAATAGGGTCAGATTCGCCTTTTCTCCCACCTCTATTTTTGGCACCTCTATTCCGGCTACATTTCTTGAATTGTAATATAACAGAGCTGCAAGTGATTCAATATCTAATTCAGAAAGGCTGGAAAGAAGCATCGGCCATAGGGTTTGCAAGCTGATCATACCATATTGCGCATAAGCAAATTCTGTTTGTTTGGCATCAGTATCTTGAGCTTGATGATGACTCGCTATACAGTCTATGGTGCCATCCAGCACACCTTTGATGAGTGCTTTTCGGTCTTTTTCAGTTCTAAATGGTGGGTTTACTTTGTACAAGCTATTGTAGCTCAGCAGCGCTTCATCGGTGTACATCAAGTGGAAGGGGCTCACTGAGCAGGTAAGTTGAGCTCCCTGCTTTTTGGCATTTCTAATCAGTTTTACTGATTTTTCCGAACTGATACCGGTTATATGCAATTTGCTTTGTGTATATTCGAGCAGATTAATGTCTCTTTCCAGCAGTATACTTTCTGCTATGCTAGGTATACCCTGCATACCGAGTAAGGTAGAGTTGACCCCTTCATTCATTAGTCCATGTTGCGAAAGGCTTGCTTCACGAGGTATTTGTATCAAAGTTCCTCCAAAAGTTTTTACATATTGTAAGGCTTTGAGCATCAGTGCTGCCGATTGTATGGGTTTGTAACCATCACTAAAACATAGTGCTCCACTTTGTTTCATGTCATACATTTCGGCCAAATCTTTCCCTTCCAGCTGTTTTGAAATCGCACCGATGGGGTGGATCGTTATCAAGGAAGAGTATTTTTGCAAATATTCAACTTGCGACTTGGTGCTGGTCACTGGATTGGTATTGGGTAGTAAGCATACCTCTGTGAATCCTCCTGCGGCTGCACATGCCATACCCGATTGAATGTCTTCTTTGTGTTCATAGCCCGGATCCGAAAAGTCGGCAAACAAATCGAACCATCCGGGGCTTACATAAGAATTTTTATAGTCTAGTGTTAATGCATCTTTTTCTGTGATCTTATCCGAAATTTTCTGGATAATGCCATTTTCTATAAGTATATCTTTCTTCTTCTTATCCCACTTCTGGCTTTGAGCCAGTATGGTAGCATTTTTGATCAATAATTGCATATATCCTATTTTTCAACGTTTGATTTACTTCATGAGTCTAATGAGAGCTATTTCAGTAAGTAAAAATAAAAGGGCTAAAATAATAAAAACTTTCCATAGCGGAAATGAAGCTTCACCGACTTGCCATTGAGACTGAACATTGGGGTCATTGTCCACGATATGGACATTATCTGATTTGACAAGTTGTTTTAGTTCTTCGCTAGAATAATAATCTACGGCGGATTCTAAACGGTTGTAATTGATACCAGCGTATAAGGTATCGGAAGACCCGGGGAGAGCAATACCGTAGATACCTGCTTGGTGTATTCCGTTGTGTAATCTCAATTGTATTTTATTGCCTACGGCCTTTTGTTGGGGGATAGCGTCTATTCCATTGCCATAAAAATGATAAATGGTTTTGTCATTCATTTTTTGGTTTTCTACCAATATTGTATTGTTTTGACCCAATGTAAAGGCCAATATTTTTGAGTTTGATTCACTCAAGGCCATTTTATATAGAAGTGGTAAAAACCAATACGATTTAGGGAAATCGCTCCAGCTGGCTTCCGGCGATGAGGTGCAAATATACACTTGTCCATTGTCTACTCTCGATACTCCCAAGAAGGTTTCACCATTGGAAAAGCTAAATAGTTTTTGGAAATTACTGAGTGAATTTTGTTGAAGTTTGTAACGCTTGAAGGTCGTAGGCAATTGTATGTTTTCCGGTATTTTTTCAAACAAATCTTTGAAAAGATGATGGCTTTTGTTGAACGTACTAACCTGAATCGATTGGGTATCGATAGTGCCCCATTCTACTTGGCTCCACATACTCGTGAGCGTTTGTAATTCTCTTTGAGAGCCTGTGTTTGATGGAAATATCAAAATGTTTCCTCCTCTTCTGAGGTAGTTGTCGAGTGCAGTGCGAGTAGGCTCAGTTATTTGTGTAGTGCCATTGAGTATGATCAGCGAATAGTTGGCAAAAAGAGTGGGATTGACTTGATGTATAAGATGATTGTCCACTTTGGTATTTCTGATCGGTTTGAATACGTTGTTCAAAAAGGAATTACTATTTTGCTGATTCAATATCAAGATGGATTGACCTGCATTGATTCTGGCTGCAATAAAGAAAGTATCATCAAAGCTAACCGGATAGTCGTTGATATAAAGAGCCAATTGCTGGTTGCCGGCTGCTGAAGGAGTATAATTTATTTTTTGGTAGCTTACTTCATTGGGTTTGAGTTCTATACTCGATAGGCTTTTGAGTTGTTTATTGGCTGCTAACGTAAGTGTTGTATTTGCAGCGGATTCACCGGTATTCACTATTTTGGCTACTATGGTTGCCTCTACTTGCTGCATCAATGATGGAGTCTCTATCCAAGCTGTGTCAATGTAAATATTCTGTTTTTGGCGAGCTGGTATAGGTAGAAGATAGCGAGGTGTAGTATCTTTTGTCCACTGTTCGGGTTGGGTATGACTTTTTTGGAAGTCTGAGAGTACAAAGGCGAGTTTGTTGGGTACTTGCTCTGATTGTAGTAGTAGTTTTTGTTTTTCGGTTATGCTTTGTGTACTTCGGGTTTTGCTACTGATCTTGAGTCCGCCCACCAGTTCGAGTGCTTCTTTTTTGCTCACGAATTTATTTTCGTTGCTGCCAAATTCATGCGAAAGTATATGGAATCGAGCTTGCTCAGGGGCCGATTCTATAATAGATTTTGATTTGCTTTTTGCGATGTCTAGTTGGCTTAATTTATTAAACTCCTGCGCCATACTGAATGAGTTATCGATGAAGATACTAAAGGCACTGGGTGTATTTTGGACAAGGGGATTGTCTTTTTTTCGGAAAGGGATGGCAAATGCGAGTACCAGACATAGTAGTGCAAGGCAACGAGCGATGAGGATAAGTATATTTCTGAGTTTTGCACTTTTTCTGGTTTCTTCCGTAATCATCTGTAAGAATCGAATGTCAGAAAAAAGCACTTTTTTGAACTTCCTGAAATTGAATAAATGGATGATGATAGGGATCGCTATCAGGCTCGCAGCTGTCAGAAACAACGGGTAGATAAAATTCACGTTAGCAAAAATAGGGTTTTCGTATCAATATCTGTTTGCCTGAATCTGTCTGTTCGTTAAACTAACTCTAAAAAGTTTTACAATATAGTGTATGGTAGGATGTAGTAGAGGGTATAAAGCAGAGTTGGGGTATTGGAGCTCATCGTCGAGTACTATGATTAGGCCACATCGTGCTCTCCGCTTGTATCTCTCTCTACGCAAGCTTCGAGAGAGGATACCACTTCGATCACGGCTAGATTTCGTCGGCATTTTCAGCGGTCATCATCGCTGTAGCACATAGGGTGTAGCCTGCTTACATGCCTTATGAGAGCGATGATAATGACTTTCAGATGAGGGGCTGCCGTGCCTGCAAGGCGCCGAGGTACGAGGCGGTGCGAAGCCTTTGGCGAAGCACGGGAGCGAAGCGTACCCTGTAAGGGACGGATGTGAGATGAACTATGTTTGTCTGAGGACAGCCCACCCGAAAATAAGTCAAATACAAGGTGCTGAGAAGTTGTCTATTCGGTATGTAGGAGACCTGCGCTCCATTTAAGAGCCGCCAGTTGTTTGTAGAGTTTAGCTTGAAGTGCCACTAATTTTTGTTGTGTTTCTATGGCTTTTTGTTCGCGGCTATTGACCAAGAAGAGTGAGCTTTCGCCTTGCTCAAAGCGGGTTTCTTCGCCTTGTAGAAGAAGGAGTTGGTTGGTGTACATAGACTGTTGTACGCTCAGTTGTTTTTGGGTTTGGGTGAGGGCGAAGTAGTATTGTTTTATTTTATTGATGAGGCTTCGGCGTTTGAGGTCAATATCGTAGTTGGTTTGTTGTATTTTGAGTTTGGCTAGCTTGTACTCACCTCGCCCGTCGGAGAGTCGGAGGGGCATACTGAATTGTACACCATATTGGTAATTGTTTCGTAGGAGAGGTTGAAACACGGATTCGTTGATGGTATAATTTTTTCCCAATTGATTGTATTTGACATCAAGCTTTGGAAGAAGCTGTTGGAATGCTAATTTTTTATACACGTCCAGATAGTTGAGTTTATAGTTGTAAACAGTGAGCTCTGGATGGGAGAGTAGGGCATCGCCGGTGTAGTATTCTTCTTGTTGGTAGCTGACGCTGGCGGGAGTTATTTGCTCCGGTTCAAGAGAGGGCTTGATGGAGTAAGGGAGGTCGTACGGAAGGGCGTCGGTGGTCCAGGTGAAGGTAGAGAGCTTGAGTATAGCGGCACGAAGTTGATTGGTAAGGTCGATGTGTAGCGATTCGAAATACTGATATTGAGTCCATGCTTCGGTGGAGTCGATGGCTGCTCGTTCGCCCACATTAACGGTATTTTTGGTAAAGTCGAGTCGGAGGCGAGCATTGAGGAGGGCGCTATCTACGACTTGTAGTTCGTAGTGGAGTTGTGCCCATTCCCAGTAGTGTGTGAGGGCGTCGTAGAGAAGGTCGTTGAGGATTATTTTTTGTTCTTCTTCGCTCTGCGATACCATTATTTGAGCTTGTTTGAGGTAGGCTCTTCGTTTGTCAATCACCAGGTTTTGGAGTAGAGAAAAGCTGATACCTGCATAGTGGCTGCTGCCTTTGGTAATTTGGGGGTTGAGTCGGTCGCCGGTAATATTTTCTATGCCGGTGTAGACTTCTATTCCATACCAAGTAGGTACCTTTATTTCGGCACTTCGGTAGTGATAGTATTCTACGGAGGAGAAATCTTTTTGGCTAAGTTCGGTTTCTAGTTTGGGGTCAAATGCACCACGGGATTCAATGAGTTGTGCTTTAGATTGTTCTATAAGCAGAGCGGCTTGTTTGGCTACCGGGTGGTAGAGTTTTACGATGTTCACCAGTTCCTGTTCGGAAAGTGTCAGGTTTTGAGAGTATCCTTGGAGGTGAAACAAGAGGATCGATATGATGAGATAGTAGTATTTGCGCATCTTATTTTTTCTCTTTTTTATCTTCGTTGGATTCATGTTTGTAGTAGTCTGGAGGGAATCCGTTGATATTTCGCCATAGCTCATACCATATGGGTACATCTTTGAGCAGGGCTATAGACTGGGCACCATTGCCTAATCTGAGCTGATGAGGCCAAGGCCTGTCTTTGGGGTCTTGCTTCACAAGCACTCTGTATTTGCCTTCAGGCGACAGGTTGTTTTCGATGGTGTTTACAATACCGCCGAAGGTACCGTAGCTGGCTTGTGGCCATCCTGAGAATACGATAGCAGGAAAGCCATCGAAGATAAATCGCACAGTCTGCCCTTTATTGAGTAGTGGTACATCGAGTGGGTCTACAAAGATTTCTACTGCATATTCGATATCTTTTGGTACGATTTGTACGATGGTTTCGCCTTCTTTGACTACTTCGCCGATACCGCTTCGTTTTGCTTGAACAATTTGCCCGTCTTGCGGTGCTATGATAAAGTAGAGTTTATTGCGTTGGCTATAATTAGAATATTGGTTTCGGAGTTTGGCTACATCTCCTTGTCCTGAGGCGATTTGAGACATGGCTTGCATCATTTCGCCTCTAGCTTTGTTGATTTTGTCGAGATAGTCTTGTTGAGTGCCTGTGAGTTCGAGGTACGTAATATCGAGTTCTTGTTTGGAGTTGTTGAGGTTGTTTTGTGCTGTGATTTGTCGGGCTTGGCTAGTTTGGAGAGTTATATTACGTTGTTCCAGTTGGGTGAGAGATACTAGACCCTTATCGAAGAGTTCTTTTTGTCGATCATATTGTTTTATGGCAATAGAGTAATCGTTTTGTGCGGCAGAAAGGGTAGCGGAGTCTGATTTTATTTTCAGATTTTGTTGGCTTATTTTATTTTCGAGTTGACGAATTTTTATTTTAAGACCTGTTTCGAGGGCTTCAATTTGGTTGCGGGAGGCATCTACTTTTGCTTGATAGAAATCTACGCTTTGTCTTTTGGCAGATAGTTGTTCATCAGTTCTGCTGAGGAGTTCGGGGTCGAGGTAATCGTCTTTTATCTCTGCAATTTGCGCTATGGTATCACCTATATTGACCATGTCACCTTCTTTGACATACCATTTTATGATACGGCCTCCGATAATTGTGTTGAGGTTTTGGGCTCTTTGTTCTTGTCGAAGGGTAGTTACTTTGCCTTTGCTCCGGATATTTTGTGTCCAGGGTACAAATAGGGTGAACAATAGGATGAGGATTAGTGCAACAATGTATTTGGTGGTTTTTGATTTTTCGTTAATGTTGTAAATGCTGCCAAAGGACGGTACATTTTGATGATATTTCATAGCAGTATTTGTTTTTAACGGTTATTGGATATAGTGATTTTTCTATCATTGATTTCTATGACTCTATCGCATTGATTAGTAAAATGCTCATCCGAGTTGACAATAATTACAGTAGAGTGAGGGAGTTTGTGAAGGAGTATGTGTTGCATGGCTTTTATGACTTTATCGCTGAGTTCTGAGAAGGGGTCTTCAAGAAGGATAAGTGGTTTTTGAGCGATTACGGTTCGTAAAAATATGATTTTTTTAATGATGGTTTTGGGAAGTCGTTTGCCCACTGTATCAAGCATAGTATAGTATCCATCTTTGGTGTGGTTAATATAGTCATCTAGTCCTATCTCTTTTGCCATATCTATGATATCATGCAGTTTGATGGAGTTGTTGCCCATCGTGATATTATCAATAATACTGCCTTTGAAAATATCAAGTTTATTGAGCATCATACTTATATTTTCTCTAAATTCTGTTTTGGCTAGATTGTGAATAGGAATATCATTGAAGATGATTGTACCCGTATTAGGGGCATAAGTAGATGAGAAGAGGCGTAATAAGGTGGATTTTCCGGCACCTTCTTTACCACTAATAGCTATTTTTTCGCCAGAGTTAATGACAAAGGAGGATTCCTCAAAAATGGGGATGTCCTCATTATAGGAAAAACTTACATTGCTGAATTCTACTTCCATACCCTTACTATATTGAGGTAAAATATTAAGTCCTTCATTTTCTTTGGGTTCATTGTCGATGGCGGAGAGTTTGTCAATAGATGTGAGGAGGTCGTAGAAACTGTCAAGATTAACGATGACTTTCTCTACAGAGTTTATCATCATTATGATAATGATTTCTGCAGCAACAAATTGCCCAACATTAAGCTGCTGATTTATCAAGAGGTAAGTTCCCAAAATGAGCATGACACCCGTGATAATGAGCTTTAAGAATATAAGGTTTTTGAACTGATAAAGTAAGATTTTGAAATGTTTGGTTCTGTAATCAAGATAATTTTGGACTTTTTGATCCATAAAATTTTCGGCAAGACCGTAGGAACGATTAATTTTGAATATGGATACCATTCGAGCAATCTCCTCTAACCAGCTGGTTACTTCATACTTATATGAGCTTTCTTTAATGCTCGTCTCGAGGCCTTTTTTGCTGGTGATAACAAAAATGAGAACGATAAATAATAGCAAAACTAATACCATGATCAAGAACAGAGGGTGGAAGATGGCTACGATGATCAATCCCAAAAATATTTGGATACTGGCAAGAGGAATGTCTAATAATATTTTGGATAAGCCTTTTTGTAATCCACTTACATCCAAAAAACGATTCATTAATTCGGGGAAATAGGTATTGTCTGATTTTTTTAAGTCCAGAGAAAGTGTATTGTTTTTGAAATTGAATGCATAATAATGAAATATTTTTTGTTGAAGCCGTTCAATAACTTTCATTTGCTGTATTTGAAAAATACCTGAAAGTAACACACCAAGCATCATAAATGATATCAGCACTACTAGAGAGGTAGAAAATGCTCCGCCAAGAATAAAACCAATGATTGATTGAACTCCCAGAGGGATTGTA
>DAIUCL010000045.1:0-16637 GCA_036846185.1 Chitinophagaceae bacterium | reverse complement strand
TGGATTATTCGTAGTTATAGGACTTCGACATGCTCAGAGCCAAAGGAGAGAGAGAGGTAAAGGCTTATTTATTTTATTCAATATTCCACACTAGTATCAATAACACCCTCGCTGAGACCGCCGACCATTGCTACTGCGCCGGGTGGCTGCCGTGCCTGGAGGGCGGCGAGGTACGAGCCGGTGCGAAGCCTACAGGCGGAGCACGGGAGCGACAGCGTACCCCGTAAGGGACGGAAAGTAGAAGGGGAGTGTATGTGGGATGATAGCCCCTGAATAGGTGTTGTATGAGAGTGTTGGTTTTGTGTTTTTTTGATAGAATGGACTACTTGGCTTGTGTATATTTGCGCTTATGGTGCGAATATGGTGTTTGGTATGGCTGTGGAGTGCTGCTTACTCCGGTGCCTTGTATGCTCAGCATATAGTAGGGCTGAATGGTGGTATGGCTGATTATTATTCGCATCAGGTTTCTTACAAAAATTCGATGCTGTTATATCCGGATTCATACAAGTATGTGGACTATTGGCGTCCGGTGTTTGGGGCTTCGTATGGCTTTCCGGTAGATGAGCATCTGGAGCTGGGTGGCCGGGTTCAGTGGTCGAAGTTGTATTATCCTCGTGTGGAGCATGATCCCTTTTGGCAGGTAGCATCGCCTACTCAACTGTTGCGCAAGGCAGCGGTGGTGACTTTGGTGGATGCACTGGCTACTTATTATATACTATCTCCCAAAAGATATATATGTGTACCTAAGCTATACATTGGCTCTGCCATGAGTGTGCGTACGTCGCGCTCCGGTGTGGATCTGATGATGGGTGCAGGGCTTCGGATTGGGCTGCATAAGAGCGCCTTTGTGAGTGTGCAGTCGGATGTGCGTATTGCACAGACGATGTATAATATGAATAGTATATTGCATCAGGTAGGGCTGCATTATATCGTGGTGAATAATAAGCGGGAGGAGCGTATTCTTGCAAGGGAATTTGAACGTAAACGTAAGATGCTGTATGCCATGAGCGAACCTACGGATCGGGATAATGATGGTATAGCGGATGCGGAGGATGAGTGTCCGGATAGGCCGGGCAAATGGTCGATGAAGGGCTGCCCGGATTCGGATAATGACGGTATTCCGGATCATTTGGATCTTTGCCCATTGGAGGCGGGCTCTGCACAGTATAAAGGCTGTCCGCGGGCGGATACGGATGAGGATGGCTTTGCGGATGAGGAGGATGAGTGCCCTACGGAATACTCTCTGGTGAATGCGGGTTGTCCTATCTTGGAGGCAGATGCGCGGGCGCTATTGGATCAGTATGCAGCTCAGGTAATGTTTGTGAAGGATAGTGA
Source organism: Chitinophagaceae bacterium (assembly GCA_036846185.1). Lineage (GTDB taxonomy): Bacteria > Bacteroidota > Bacteroidia > Chitinophagales > Chitinophagaceae > OLB11. The sequence goes on along the minus strand of DAIUCL010000045.1, from coordinate 15,302 downwards.
TAGTATGTTGGCGTCGTCGGTGGCTGTGCTGCCTAAGTTGGCGAAATTGATGTTGTCTTTGCGGTCGTATTTTTTTACTTGGGAGATTCATTGCTTATATCATGAGCGACCGGCTATGAGTGTGGAGCTGGCGCAACAGAGAGCAGTGGTGTTGCGAAGTGCTTTGCAGCAATTGGGGGTAGGGGCTAGTCAGTATTCGATTTTATCGAGGGGCGATCTGGATGCTACTTCGGTGCTGGTGCCGGATGAGGGAAAATTGCTCATTCGAATGGTAAAGTTGAAATAATAACGGTGTAAAATGAGTCAGTCCCTTAGTGCTGATACAGATACAGTGCATTGAATGCACTTGATGTGCACTTCCGGAGAGCTGTGATTTGTTGAGAAGGTGATATCAGGCTTTTTTCACAAATTCGGATTTGAGAGCCATGGCGCCGAATCCGTCTATTTTGCAGTCTATATTGTGGTCGCCCTCTACGATGCGTATATTTTTGACTTTGGTACCTGCTTTGACCGGTTTGGGAGCTCCTTTGACGGGTAGATTTTTGATAACGATAACGGTGTCTCCATTTTGTAAGATATTGCCATTGGCATCTTTCACTTCTATCAGGTCTGAATTGGCTGCTGATTGGCTTTCGTAAGGCCATTCGTGCCCACATTCGGGGCAATTCCAACATTCTTCATTGTCGTAGGTAATGGTCGATTTGCATTGAGGGCAGGGCGGGGCTATTGTGTTCTCCATGGGACAAAGTTACGAATCGAAAAGCGTACACCCATTAAGATTTGCTGAGACGGATCCAGTCGAGTATTACATTAGCTGCTTCGTTGACATAAGCATCTTTTTTCAGGTTTTTGAGCCATTCTTCATTACGCTTGATGGATACAGTGTCGAGATTGATGGTAGGTAGATCCGCTTTGAGATTGGTCGCTACTGCTGCTACTTTGATATTGTTGACTTCGTCAAGTTTTTTGGCGAGGTCTTTGGATTCTTTGATTTGTTCTTTGTATCGGCTCAGCAGCAGAGAGTATCGATTATCATCATTTTGCTTTTTGAGTCGCTCTGCGTTTTGGGTAATCAATTTGAAGGCTTCATTTTGATTGACTCTTTTGGAAGAGAGTTCGGCCAATTTGCTAAAATCAACTTGTGATTTTAATTTGCTGTAATCGGCTTGTGCTATTTGATCCCATGGTAGGGAGTTTTCGTCTTTTCGCTCGCCGATATCGAGTAAGGCAAAGGCATCGGGAAGTTTTATATCCGGTGTGACGCCTTTGAGCTGAGTAGAACCACCATTGATACGATAGAATTTTTGCAAGGTTAGTTTGATAGAACCCGGAGGATTGAGACTTGGATCGCCACGGTAAAATTCTTGCAGGTCATACACACGTTGTACCGTTCCTTTGCCAAAGGTGGTGCCACCAATGATGATGCCACGATGGTAGTCTTGCATGGCTGCAGCCAATATTTCGGAGGCAGAGGCAGATGCCTGACTCACCAGTATAGCCAGTGGTCCATCGTATAGAGTACCGGCTACTCGATCATTGAGCGATTGGGCGGGGGCGTTGCGCGATTTGACCTGTACCACCGGGCCACGGTCGATAAACATACCGGCAATATCAACCACGTCGGATAGGGAACCTCCGCCATTGCTTCTCAAATCAAAAATGATGCCCTGTACATTCTCTGCTTTGAGTTTGGCAATTTCTTTGGCGATATCTTCGGAGCAACGTCGGCCACGAGGGTCATTGAATGGGGCATAAAATTCGGGTAGAAGGATATAGCCAATATCGGCACCATTCTGTTTGATAATAGCCGATTTGGCGAAGGTGCTTTCTGTTTCTACTTTGCCTCTACGGATTGAGATAATTTCTATATTGCCGGCAAGATGTTTTACCGTTAGGCGTACTTCAGTCCCTTCTTTGCCTCGAATGATTTGTACTACTTCTTCAATATCCCAGCCTGTAATTTCTACCGGTTCTTCATCCGCCTGAGCTACTTTGAGGATGATATCTTCGTTCTTTAGTCGGCCTTCTTTCCAGGCTGGAGCACCTACGATGACCTGTTTTACTTTACAATTGCCATCTTCTACAGATAGCTGTGCACCGATACCGTAGAAAGAGCCACTCATTTCTTCATTGAATCGCTGTTTGTCCTTCGGCGGAAAAAAGTCGGTATGAGGGTCTACCACACGGCAGATACTGTTCATGAATGTGGCAAATCGATCCGTTTCGCTGATTTTATAAAGCCGTTTGAAATAACTCTGCATGTTCTTCTTCACGCTCTCACGTGCGTCAACTTCTAGTTGTGTATCCGATTTGACAACTACTTCATCTGGTTTCGTATTTTTTTTATCCTCTTTTTTATCGTCTTTCTTCTCTTGTTGTTCTTTCAATTCGGCGAAGCGTGCAAGTGTCCTGTACTTCATCGTTTTAGTCCAGCGTTCTTTCAGTGTTTGCTGATTGGTCGCCCAGTTTAGTTTTTTGCCATCGAGTTCTATTTCTTCCGGCGTGTCAAAGCTAAAAGGAGTCTCCAGGGCTTCTTTGTAATACGCTTCGGCTTCTTTGATTCGCTGGCCAAGTCTGGACGACACTTTTTCGTACAGCGCTATACTTCCATCTCGTATGTCATCATCTATCCGATATTCATATATTTTAAATTCGTTGATATCTTCTTGAGTAAAAAACATTTTGCCATAGTCCGAAAACTCCAGGTATTTGGTATAGACTTTTTGGGAGAATGTATCATCGAGATTTTTTGGGGAGTAGTGTCCCTCCTGCAACACCTGCATGATCGTGTACATAGTAGACTGATTCAAATTAGAGGGAGCGTTGGATGGAGGCGAGTAGGGCGCGATTTCGATAGAAGGCTCTGAAATGGTCATACTTTGCCTGTCTGCAATCAGCTTAAACGACAGAAAAAAACCAAGGCCTATAAGTAAAGAAAGCGGTAAAAATGCTTTTTTGTTCATTAGTAAAAATTGACGTACAAATATTGTGGTAAAGTTATGACCTTTGTCGTTAATTATTTCGTAAATAATACACAAGCTATATCGTTGATGTCAATAGTAGATAAACATACACAGGTAGTTCGCACCCATGCACTTCGATTGGGATTTGACTATGTAGGCATCGCAGAGGCGCACAAATTGGAGGCGGATGCCCGCCGCCTCGAAGCTTGGCTCTCAAAAAACTATCATGGCAAGATGGCTTATATGGCAAATCATTTCGACAAACGAGTAGATCCTAGGTTGCTGGTGCCGGGGGCACAAAGCGTTATTACACTACTATGCAATTATTTTCCCGAAGAGTCACCTCAGCAGACAAGTTACAAAATTGCCAAATACGCCTATGGTCAAGATTATCACGATGTGATTCGAGCCAAGCTCAAAGAGTTGCTCCAAAGCATGCAAGAAGAGATAGGCGAAATTGAAGGCAGGGGCTTTGTAGACAGTGCCCCGGTACTAGAGCGAGCCTGGGCGGTCAAAAGCGGTCTGGGGTGGATAGGCAAAAATGGCAATTTGATTCATAAGCAACAAGGGTCCTTTTTTTTTATAGCTACTCTCATTGTTGATCTCAAACTCACACCCGATTTACCATATATCAATGACTATTGCGGCACATGCACCCGATGTATCGATGCTTGCCCTACCGAGGCTATCCTAACCGATAAAACTATCCGGGGTGATCAATGTATTTCCTATTACACCATTGAGCTCAAAGAAATGCTAAGTGATACCGATCAGCGCTGGGACGACTGGATATTCGGTTGTGATATTTGTCAGGATGTATGCCCCTGGAATCGCTTCTCCCAAGCACATCAGCAAGAGGCCTTCAAGCCATTACATAACATACTAAGTTATACAAAAAATGATTGGGAAGCCCTACAGGAGAGCGAATTTGCTTATCAATTCAAGCATTCGCCAATCAAGCGAGCCGGCTATCATCGACTCATGAATCGAATACAACATGTAAAAAAACAGTAGCACACAGGTAAGTTTTTTTTGGAGCGCATCTGCAACACGTCACTGAGCTACTTCCCGCTATCCATTCCTATAGGCTGTAGCTGCTCTCCAGCCTATATCCATTGCTATCGGGGCTATTTTTCAGGGTCTTTTTCAATGTTCATCATTGTCAATACAGTAAGTAGAGGAAGCGTATAAGACTTGTCAGAAAATCATTTCTGATTATCACGCCATTCATACACCCAAGAGCTTTGTATCATCTCCAGATGGCCTTCATTGCACTGCTCCCGGGTGCCTACAAAGCCATCGAGGGTGAGTACCCACTCCAGCAAATCGGTAAAGCGGATGCGATAGATTTTGGACTCGCTCATTTCATCGCCAAACTTTTCGTAAAGCTTCATCGCGATATCCTCATAATCATTCCAGTGTATAGGGGGTTCAAAAGACATAAATATGTGTTTTTTTAAGTGTGGTTTATTCGCCATGTATTAACGATTGGTCGGGGATAGTGACTTCAATCGTGCCAGAGCCAGCTTGTAGCACACATTGACAACTCAATCGAGAGTTGAGCTTTGGATTTCGGGCTCTGTCGATAAAGTCTTCTTCTTTGTCGGAGAGTTCTTCTACACAATCTTCACCCCCATCGATGTACACATGACACGTACTACAAGCGCATACACCACCGCAGTTGTGGTGAAGTTGGATGTTGTTTTTGAGAGCAATTTCTAAGATGCTATCCTCTTCCGGACAGTTATCTATCGTGACAGGATCGAGTCCTTTTTGTTCGAATTTAAAGTGTATAGTGTACATAGTTGTTACTGAAAATAACGTTAGCGGTGCAAATATAACTATACAATTGACCTACACTATTCAATTTTTTCTATACCACTCATAAGACATACATACCTGTATGTAGTAGCATCATAAAAGGTATTAGGGCTTTATCATTATAGGGCAATACATCACTACCCATTCATACAATTCATCTATTTCGTTATCGCTCACAGCGATACACCCCAGCGTCCAGTCGTCATTCAGTATATCCCACTCTTGGTCTTTTCGGTGTTTATTGGGGAATCCATGTAGTTTTATTTCCCCACCGGGGCTCCTACCATACACTCTTGCCATCAGCGAATCCGACAGATTAGGGTAAGAAACACCCAGATTGGCATGATACGCACTCTTTCGGCTTCTGTCGTTGATATAGTAGAGTCCTTCGGGAGTTCGGAGGTCTCCCTCAAAGTTTTTGTTCCCTTCTGGTTCCAGACCTAAGCAGATGATATAGGTTTTCACATGTAGTTTCTTGTGATATACATCCATACGCCTTTCAGCTTTGTACACCACTATGCTATCCAAAGGGCTTGCCACTTTTATTGTGTGCTGCGTATAGTTTGCACGTCGATGAGGTTTGTCTTCTTCCTCTTGAGCCCGGAGAGAGTTGGATAAAGAAAGAGAAAATAATAAAATCAGAATAATAGGACGCATCATCACAAAGATATATCAAACAAAGGCTAGAGAAATGTGAAAATGCAAAATATCTTGCACTTAGTCCAAAAAACGTTCTCGATCTGAGAGAGTCGGAATTTTACATTGATCATACTTCCCAAACCTCTGGTATCTATTTCGAGCGATGGTATCATATACATAGTTTCGCATACCACGTGGAAAAATGGATAAAAATCCTCGTAGCACTTGCCAGGCAACACTTAGTTTGCTCATGATATACAATACGGCATCGGTTTTATAAAGTATTTCGTGTTGATCAGTCACCACGATCACACTATCATGCAAGGCAAGTGATTCTGCTGATAACCATTCGGTAGCTCTCGCAGATTGTTTGTGAACAAAATAAAACAGTTTTTTTCTGTCATTTCGTATCACAAATGATACCCAATAATCACAGAATTTGCACTCGCCATCATAGATAAGAAGCGGTGTCATGCTAGAGTTTTGTGGCTATAAAAGATTTGATTTTATCGTGAGTAGCCATACTCACGGGTACAACCGGTAGCCTAAATTCATTCTCACAAAGTCCCATTTCTGCCATTACACACTTCACACCTGCCGGATTTCCTTCTGCAAATAATAAGGAGATACCATCAAGTAATTGATAATGTAGCTTCTGTGCCATCGAAAAATTGTGACTCAAAGCAGCATTGACCATACTAGTAAACTCTTTTGTAAAACAATTGGCAGCAACGGATATAACCCCATCAAATCCACAAGCAATCTGTGCCATTACCAAATCATCATCGCCGCTGAGAATCGTAAAGTGAGCAGGGCGGTCTTTGACCAATTCCATGCATTGCGCCATATTACCACTTGCTTCTTTGATGGCAATGAGGTTCTCACATTCATTGGCTAATTGTAGTGTAGTACATGCCAGCATATTGCTTCCGGTACGGCCGGGAACATTGTACATGATGATAGGCTTGGGAGTGTATTTGTTCAGCTCTTTGTAGTGGGCTATTATACCTTGCTGGCTGGGTTTGTTGTAATAGGGCGACACGCTCAAGATTGCATCTACTTGATCAGTGGGGTAGGTTTCGAATTGTTTTATGATTTCTGACGTATTGTTTCCTCCTATACCAACTACAATGGGTACTCTTTTATTGACATGTTCTATCACATTGATCAATATATCCAGCTTCTCAGACGATGAAAGAGTAGGCGTTTCGGCAGTAGTTCCAAGAGCGACAACATAATCTACACCATTGCTGATTACATGATCGACAAGTCTTCGCAAAGCCTCAAAATCTACACTCTTGTTTTTTTTGAATGGGGTGACCAGTGCTACACCGGTTCCTTTATATTTGTTTGCGTTCATAGGGTTTGAGGTTTAAGCTTTTATTGATATTTGTAATAATTTTTTCCATTTCAAAGCCATCTTCACACAATACCATCAAATCGGATACCTCTCTGAGAACATCTATGTAGGCTCCTATCCGGCATCGTGCTTGTGATAGTTTAGCCAGATGCAAAAGCTGTGGCACAGGTTCTGTATATAGATTCATCATTAGGTCATATTTTTTGAGCATAAAACGATCGGTGCGAGGGCTATTAGGAATGCCGGTTTTTTTGTCAAGGTCGTTTATGTCAAAGGTGGGAAGGTATACATTAGGGTCTCGTTCTTTCTTGTCGAAATACATGAGTAGTTCACATTCATAGCCCAATTGTTCGAGTCTATTTTTGTAGTTACCTATGATCGTTTGCGTTTCGGGGTCGGTATAGTAGCAAAGTATACCTATACGATATGCTTTGGCAAAGGTCAGAAACTCATGCTGAATTTGATGTTCTTCAGCAAATACAGGTATGGCATTGCTAGTATCAGCAACCGGAAAAAGGAGTTCTTTAAATTTATGATATAGAGACACGCTTTAGAGACGGTTTAGATAGGCAATTCTTCGTAAAAGCCCATTTTGGAAAATTTTTCAATACGTTGAGCGATTCTATCATCAGGTGCTATTGGAGCCAACTCGTCAAGAGTATTTTCAATATAGCTTTTGAGAACTTCCGCCATTTTTTCGGGAAAGGCGTGAGCTCCACCCAGAGGTTCGGGGATGACACCATCAATTAGTCCGAATTTGCTCATGTGCTTGGGAGTAAGTTTCAATTGTTCGGCTGCTTTTTCTTTAAAATCCCAAGTTCGCCAAAGTATACTGGAGCAGCTTTCGGGAGATATCACCGAATACCAAGTATTTTCGAGCATCACTACTCGGTCGCCAATACCGATACCGAGAGCACCGCCACTGGCACCTTCACCTATTATGATGCATATTACAGGCACGGTGAGCTTCACCATTTCAAATAAATTGCGGGCGATTGCTTCGCCTTGTCCTCTCTCTTCGGCCTCCAACCCAGGATAAGCCCCGGGAGTATCTATGAAAGTGATAATGGGACGGTTGAATTTTTCGGCCAATTTCATCAGTCGAAGTGCTTTGCGATAGCCTTCCGGATTTGCCATTCCAAAGTTACGAAGTTGACGCATTTTGGTATTGACTCCTTTTTGATGACCGATAACCATCACAGGGTGGGTCTCATTAAGCATGGCAAAGCCTCCTACGATAGCTTTGTCCTCACGCACTGTACGATCACCGTGTAGTTCCTGAAAGCGACTAAAAATCTTGTCGATATAGTACAAGCTGTAGGGGCGTTCCGGATGTCTACTCAGTTGTACCCGTTGCCAGTCGTTGAGGTGGGAGTATATTTCCTTGCGTGTTTTTTCTATTTTCTTTTCAAGTTCTTTGATCGTGGCGCTGACATCTACATTGGTTTTTTCGCCAACTTCTTTTATTTTTTCCAATTCTTGAAACAGAGCCTCTAAAGGCTTCTCAAATTCCAAATATTGCATGTGTACTTATTTAGCTTTCAAAGATAATCAGAATCTATGGAGTGTATATCAAATTTATTCACAATAGCTTAATAATAAGATGGTATTTCAGTTGTTTTTAATCTGTTTTAGCCTGTTTGATTTTGTTCTCAGCATATTGAAAACATGAGAGGGATATGTATTCTCTTGTTATATTGCGTCGTATGCGACAAGTAGATATTGAAGCTTCATGGAAAGAGGTACTACAAGATGAATTTGATAAGCCCTATTTTGGCGACATAGTCACAGCTCTCAAAGCTATGAAGGAGAGAGGGGTGATCTTTTATCCATCAGGCAAAGATTTGTTCAATGCATTTTCACACACGCCATTTGATATGGTCAAGGTGTTGCTATTAGGCCAAGATCCGTATCATGGACCTGGGCAGGCGAATGGCCTTTGTTTTAGTGTAAAGAGGGGGATTCCTGTTCCACCTTCTTTGAAAAATATTTTTAGAGAGTTGTATCACGATGTGGGGCTTGCTTTTCCTACACATGGCGATTTGAGTCCTTGGGCTAAGCAAGGGGTATTGATGCTCAATGCTTCACTAACGGTAGAGGAGGGTAAGCCTATGAGTCATGAGTCGCTGGGGTGGCACACCTTTACCGATGCTGTGATAAGAAAAGTGTCGGAGAGGCATGAGGGGGTCATATTTGTATTGTGGGGGCGATTTGCGGCACAGAAGGAGGCTCTAATCGATAGTACTAAGCACCATATTCTCACTGCGGCTCATCCTTCGCCATTTTCTGCTCACAAGGGTTTTTTGGGATGCAAACATTTCTCTAAAATTAATCAGCTTCTCATACAGCAAGGCAAAGAGCCTATCGATTGGCAATTGGAGGAATAGAGTATTATATGTGTCACATCATAAGTACTCCTAACATACTCGATACAGAGTGCTGAAGGATGAAATGTAGCTGAAGGGCTGCCTTGCCTGGAAGACGCCGAGGCACGAGGCGGTCTGGCGCACAGCGACAGACGTGCTCTGGAAGGGAAGGGTGGAAGCCGGGGTATGGCCTGATGATGATAGCCCCAAAATTGTATTCTCTTTTTTGTGCAATGATGTATCTTCGTTGCCGATGATGAAGGATATTTTAGCTCGCTTGTTTTTTGTGTATGGTATGCTTCTGTTTGCGATAACGATGCTTCCGGTGGCGCTTTGTTTTTGGATTGCTCGTACCTTTTTTAATGAACATATAGCTGCCCGCATTATCCAAAAAGGATTTCAAGTATGGATGGGTGTTTATATGCCCATGGTGATGTGTAGAGTAAAACACAAGGGACGTGAGCATTTTAAGAACGGACAAAACTATGTGGTGACGATCAATCACAATTCGCTGGCCGATGTGCCGGTGTCTTCGCCGGGCATTCCGGGTATCAACAAGACATTGGCCAAAATTGAAATGGCCAAAATACCGATATTCGGATATATCTATGCCTCGGGTTCTATCTTGGTCGACAGGAGTAATTCGCGAAGCAAAATGGATAGCCTATTCAAAATGGTGGAGGCTTTACAAAAGGGTTTTCACCTGTGTCTGTTTCCGGAAGGTACCCGCAACAAAACCAAAGAGCCTCTGGCACCTTTTTATGATGGGGCCTTCAAGGTGGCTATCAAAGCACAAAAACCCATCATACCGGCATTGATATTTGGCACCAAGTCGATCTTGCATCCCAGCAAAAAAATGTGGGCATGGCCTCATCGTATCGAATTTCATTTTTTGCCAGAGATCTCTGTAGAAGGACTTAAATCGGCCGATAGCGAGATGCTTAAAAATGAAGTACACCAGCGAATGCTCGACTATTATCTTCAGCACAAACACCTGATTTGAGCTAAAACATACCAAAAGCAAATCCACCTCTGATAATAGGAAGTCCAAAGTATGGCGACTGTGGATTTTGTACCACATCGTACATACCATATATGACCAAAGCAGCACTCTCACCCAGCGGAATCGCAAATCCGGCTCCTACCAGTAGCGAAGGTATCGCAATGCGAAGTGTCTGCTCTTCCAACTCACCGGTGGTATGATTATACTTGAAGTCGGGTGTGTCAAAGACTTTGTAAAAATTGACACCCGGCTCTGTATGAAGAAAAAAAGGACGTAACAGAAAATAACGCATCCACAAAGAGGAGCTGTAGTGCGAAGCCCTGTATCGATAAGTCTCTTGCTCTAAGGTGCGACTATTGGTGTAATCGAACTTTTGCTGATAAAACACATAACTCAAATTAGTACCCATATGAAAACTGTTCGTAAATCGATAGCCAATCGTAGGTGACACATACAATTGATAACCTTGCTTCACAAAATTCATACCCATATTGCCCCCCAATATCAAATTGGATGGATCAAACGTACGTCGATAATAATAGTAGCGGCTAGTTTCTATTTGTAGTTTGCCTATAGCCTGAATAGACAATGACAAAAAAAAGAAAAATGAAAAAAATGTTTTCAATGCTATAGATTAAAAAGTAAATATAGCAACAAGATTTTGGATACGAACAAAAGTTTTGAGAACACATGATTGTCTGAAGATATTTTCTTCAGGAGCTCATCATTCTATCTTCACTCATCCACTTCTTGCTCTTCGCTATATCCCTTCGCCCCACTCACAAAGGCTCTACGGCTTCGGGGATGCCGCTGCGATCAAGGCTAGTTTTCATCGTCTTCTATTCTGTTCATCACTCTTACACCGAAAAGCTTTTCGTACTGTCAACAAGAATATTTATCTTGTGTCAAAACTCTTGCTATGTTTCATTTTTCTCGTCGACAATTTTTACAAAAAAGTAGCTTGGCTTCTCTAGCTTTAATGTTGCCTTGGTACAAAAGTCATGCCAGCGATGATATACTTCAATTATCAACCAGATTAGAAAAATTTAATGATACCAATGCAGATCAGCTAGCCACTGACGAAGATTTTTGGCAGTATATACAGCAAGCTTATACCGACTCGCCGGGAATCATCAATCTCAATAATGGCGGTGTGAGTCCTTCACCCAAAGTAGTACAAGATGCCATGAAACGCTATCATGATATGAGCAACGAAGCGCCCAGCTACTATATGTGGCGAATACTCGACCAAGGGCGCGAACCCCTTCGTGAGCGACTGGCACACATGGCAGGCGTAGACCCGGAAGAAATTGCCCTTCAGCGCAATGCTTCAGAAGCACTCGAAACAGTCATATTTGGTTTGCCCCTCAAGGCCGGCGATGAGGTCGTATTGTCAAAGCAAGATTATCCTAATATGATTAATGCCTGGAAACAAAGAGAACAGCGCGATGGACTAAAACTTATATGGGTTGATTTGCAACTACCCTCTACCGACAATGAGTATCTTACCGAGGCATATACTTCTGTTTTTTCGTCGCGGACCAAAGTGGTGCATATTACTCATGTCATCAATTGGAATGGACAAGTATTGCCCGTTCGTCAAATTGCAGATAAAGCCCGAAACCTGGGAATAGAAGTCCTCGTAGATGGTGCTCATAGTTTCGCTCATATAGATTTTACGATTCACGAGTTACACTGCGACTACTTTGGCACTAGTTTACACAAATGGCTTAGTGCTTGTATTGGTACTGGTTTTTTATATGTTCGGAAGTCAAAAATAAAAGAACTCTATCCATTGTTTGCGGCAGAAGAGAGTCAGAAAGAAAATATTCGAAAGTTTGAAGCATTGGGTACCCGTCCATTTTTTATAGAACAAGCCACATCCAAAGCATTGGATTTTCATCAAATGATAGGATCTCAGCGAAAGGAGGCAAGATTATTTTATTTAAAAAAGTATTGGACTGATCAGCTGTTGGATTTCGAAGAGGTAGTGCTAAATACCCCCATGAAAAGAGGGTTTAGTGGTGCTATAGCGAATATTGCCATTAAAGACAAAAAACCCGAAGACCTGGATGCTTATCTGTTTGAAAAACATAAAATACATACTGTCACCATACACTGGGCCAATATAGATGGTGTGAGGATTACGCCCAATGTATACACAAGTTTGGCAGATTTGGATAAATTAGTAAGAGGAATTAAAGAATTTGTAAAGCAATAAGACGCCGGTATTCCTGAACTATCTTAGCGATCTCCAATAATTTTTTTCGTAGCGCTCATGGCCTAGTTTGCCAAAGAAGCCTATTTGTAAAATAGACTTACTCATTCCGGCTTCTGCATAAAAACCGGAGTTTGGCGTTATAGCATAGCGAAGACCTACTACATTTTCGAGGGCAAGTGGTAATTTGGAATAGGCGCTAGTGATATAGTCCGTAAACTCCGTAACTCGTTGTTTTTCACGAATATCACCTGAATTGACATCCGGATTTTCATTCCAGGTGATTTTGGTAGAACCATATCCTGCACCTAATCCCCAATACAAATCAAATTTCTCACTATTCTTTAAAAAATGGAAGTTGAACCTTGCGAGCGCATTAATACTACTGAATATGAATTTGTTTTCAGTTTGAATTTCTCTGTTATTATTGTCAAAAAAAGTAGTTTTATAATTGAATTGTCCGAATTCAGCATTACTACTGAGACCTAAGCCAACTCGCCCTCCCAACATATATTCAAAACGAAAGTGCAAAGGACCAAAACCTCTAAATTTGATATGGCTGGAGGTGAGATTATTGGATGCGTTGTCGAAGGGTACCAATGTGCCTATAATATGTGTTGCACTTGGAAGTCCATATCCAAGTTGTAAAAAACTTTTGCCTTTTTGTGCCAACTGTGCTTGAGTCGAACTCACAGCGAACATACTACATATCAGCAAGAGGAAATATCTCATCATGTAATAAATTTCGATAAAAGTAATATAAGCATTCCGAATTACAAAATCAAGAAGTTTGCTTACTCCTAATTTATATTTTTAGAGTTAGCAGAAGGACTAAGCGTTATTATTTTTTAATTTAATCCCATTTTCTATCATCTCAATTTGTCCTTGTTTGTAGAGTATACCTAAGGAGCGTTTGAACGTTTTTTTACTCATATTTAGTTTTTGGGCAATTTCATCGGGGCTACTGTCATCATTAAGATTTAGAAAACCACCCGACTTAGTTAGCTTTGATAGTAAGGTTTGCGTACCGTCAGCAAGTCGTTTTACACCCAATGCAGAAATACTGATATCAATACCACCTTCCTCTCTAATTTGTTTGATGTAGCCTTTGAGGGGTTGGCCATAACGCAGAGGCGTATGGCATTCGTTGTGATAAACAAGTCCTTTATATTTGTTATTGACGATTACATTATAGCCTAGAGGGGTAGCTTCAAATACGATAATTGCTACTTCTTCACCTATAGGGTATGCCGGAGGGATTTTCGATAAAAATTTATTCAATTTAGCAGAGGCGGCTAATCTATTTGTTTTTTCATCGATATACAGATATACCATTTGTTTATCTCCAACATTTAGTTTTCTTTTTTGTTCAGCAAATGGTAAAAAAAGGTCTTTTTCTAAGCCCCAATCAAGAAACACGCCTATGGGACTCACGCTCTTTACTGTCAATAACGCAAATGAGTTTAGGGTTATTTTGGGCTTTAGTGTTGTCGCTATTAATCGTTGTTCATGGTCTTTGTATATAAATACATCTATTTCATTGCCAATCTGCGAATTGGGATTAAGGTATTTTTTGGGCAAGAGCACATCATCATCCTCCTCTTTGAAAGACAAATAAGCTCCTACAGAAGTCATCCGTTTGATCGTGAGGGTTTGATGTTCGCCTAGTCGTATCATTCTACAAAGATATTAAAAAAATGAAGGCAAACTAGAAGAGAGCCTAGTGATGTACCGTTTCATGATAGTCAAGATCCTTGTGATAAGATTCTTTGAGTCCCAAAGCAGCAACTAGAGCAATAGCGCAACATAATATTCCGGTGAACATGGCTGCGTTCAATTTCAATACTCCAAATGTCTGTAGCGTAGTGTATAGTATAGTTATAGGCACCAAGGAAGCTCTGATAAAATTGGGGACAGACGTGGTAACGGTGGCCCTGATATTTGTGCCAAATTGCTCAGAAGCAGTGGTGATTAGTACTGCCCAGTAGCCCGCTGCAAAACCAAGTATGAGGAACAAAATATAGAATGATTGAACACGAGCTTCATTCATAAAGAAATAAGCCAATACCATTACTAAAGTAGCCGATACGAAAAGAATAAGAACTTTTTTACGACTTCTCATCAGTTGACTCAATACCCCGGAGCAGAGATCGCCCAGTGTAACCCCGGCATAGCAATACATGATGGATAGTGCGGGTTTTATATCACCTATTATACCTAACTCTTTTCCTAGCTCGGGGCTAAGTGTAATTAGTATTCCTATACTATACCATATAGGAAGTCCCACCAGAATGCAACGCAAGTATATTCCGAGTCGTCGTTTATTGCAAAATAGAAGCGAAAGACTTCCTAATTGATGACCAGCTTCCTTGACACTTTTATACATTCCCGATTCAAATACACCTATTCTCAACAGTAATAAAGCAAGACCCAATATCCCACCTACCAGATAGCAAGTAGTCCATTCCAGTTTCAAACCCAATACTCCGGCAAGTATAGCACCCGATACTCCTACGGTTGCTACCACGGTTGTTCCCCACCCACGATGTTCTTTTTTTAATATTTCAGATACCAGGGTGATTCCTGCTCCTAATTCGCCCGCTAATCCGAAACCTGCAATAAAACGAAGAATCGCATATTGCGATACGTTCACTACATAAGCATTGAGAATATTGGCTAGCGAATACATTACAATTGAGCCAAAAAGTACGGAAAGTCGGCCTTTCTTATCTCCAAGGATACCCCATACGAGGCCCCCTACCAGCATCCCTACCATTTGAATGTTTAAGAGAAGCAATCCACTTTCTTCCAGATCGTGCCCACTAAGACCCAAAGCGCTAAGACTGGGTTGACGTACTATACTAAACAGAACTAAATCGTAGATATCCACAAAATAGCCCAAGGCAGCCACCATGACCGGAATGCTAATAAT
>DAIUCL010000044.1:0-16710 GCA_036846185.1 Chitinophagaceae bacterium | reverse complement strand
AACATCCACTTCGGCATACATATTCAAGGGAGTGTACTCAAGTCTTTTTGCAATTCACACGATAAGCCGCAATATAAAAAATAGTTTATTGATCACAGGTTCAATGCTGAAAATAGTAGGTAGGATTACTTTTTATACAGCGATACCGTTTCGGTTACATCTACCGGTATCTTTACAAAAACACCTGATTTTCCACACTTAGCATGTCCTGTAATATGGAGTTTATTTTCTTTCGAAAACAAGCTTCCCATGGCAGGACCAAGTATTTTTAATGGGTCAAAGCGAGCAACTACCGGAAACGTAAATGTAGACGAAGAAGGTATTTTGGTAATCTCAGGTTGATCTGCTACTGCTATAAACTGGTCATTCAAATATATAGATAGTTGGGTTTCTTTTACATCAATAGCAAATTTGTTGGTATTGTTATATTTCAAATAAAATTTGACTACCGCTTGAGAAAGGCTAGCATGCTGAAATTCTGTTTTTTCTATTCCCAGATACTCAGGAGTTTGAAAATTGTCGCTACAACCTGCAGATTGGAGTAGAAGCAAACTGGCAACTAGAAGTAAGGTGATTCTCATGAGATATATTATTTAAAATATTCAGATACTCGATGGGTAAGTCTATTGTCGTTATCATTGGGATCCAAAAAGAGAAAGCTCTTCCACTGAGGATTAA
Source organism: Chitinophagaceae bacterium (assembly GCA_036846185.1). Taxonomy (GTDB): domain Bacteria; phylum Bacteroidota; class Bacteroidia; order Chitinophagales; family Chitinophagaceae; genus OLB11. The sequence continues at coordinate 16,032 of DAIUCL010000044.1, read as the reverse complement.
TGATTACATCAGGCTCGGTCGAGTGCAGTAAAAACAATTGATTGCCAATCATACCCGGTTGATAAAATAAAAATTTTACATTTCCTCTTCCCATTTCTGTATGTCGATAAAACCATACCTCATATGGCAAAGCACCTTTTTCAGAAGGGACTCTTTCTCTCACATCTGGTTCGCCATAAATCAGATAAATGCGTCCTCTGTCTGTCTCATATCCGGGTAAGGACGCGGTGCCATATTCTTTCGCAACTTTATTGAGCTTGGAAGCATAATCATTCCAGGCTTTCTCCGGTGCTCCAGGGTATCGGTCGTACCAAAAATTATAAAAAAAACGTTTTAGCTGCATTTCATTTTTACTCTCTCGCAAGTCGTCGATGACTCTTGCTTCTGCTCCTTTGCTTACTGGCGACAACGCAGCAATATTCTTTTGCAACTGCGCAATAGTATACTTTCCAACAAAAGTCTTATTGATATCGATATCTTTATGCATATTGTCATCTTGTGCCATCGATGTAGAAAGGGTATAGTCGGATTCATCAAGTTGATAATTCGACAAAACCTGAAAACTGGCTTTCTTTTGATTTAGCACTCTGGTAGAGTCATTCATTAAAGAAACGATTAAGTCATAATTTCCAGAAGGTATCTTATGGGTATTGATGTCCAGGCTATCAATTAGTCGACCGCTGATTAAGTCAGAAAACTCAATTCGTCTGGTAAATACAGGCTTATATTTAAATTGGTGATTACTTCTTTTTTTTACCTCCAAAAACAAAAAAGCCTTCTCCGAACCCAATATTCGCCCCAACTCCGTTTCAATATAAAAAAAAACAACAGGATGTTCTTCATCAAAAAAGGGGTGAGGTATTTCTACCAGATATTGTGTGCTATCCTCTGCATCAATCTCCACATGGGTAGACAGAAAAACCCTTGACACAGAGTCGGGGACTTGAGCTTTACAGTGTAAAAAGCAGCAAAATAGTAGCGCAAGCGATAAAACAATTACTTTTGACCTCACACTGTAAAATTACTATGAAGGTATCGGATACTGCTTATTTAAGTTGTGAATATTTTCCTACTATTTCATGGATTGCTCATTATTTGAAATCGACCCATGTACTATTAGAAGTTCACGACTATTTTCCTCGTAAATCCTATCGTAATAGGGCAAAAATTACCGGGCCTAATGGCGAATTGCTCCTCAGTGTTCCCCTCAAAGGTGGGCGAAATCAACGCACTATCACCAAAGATATTGAAATTGCAAATCATATCAAATGGCAACATCAGCATCTTCGTACCTTGGATGCTTGTTACAGAAGCAGTCCGTATTTCGAGTACTACATGCCTTACTTCGAAAAAATATTTACCCATCAGTATCGATTTATACATGATATGCATCTTGATATACTACAGGCAATTCTTGCGATACTGAAAGTTACCCCCATGCACAAAGTGACAGAAAAATATCTGTCATCCACTCAGTCCGATGATCTAATTGATTATAGGAATGAATACCCCATACTATCGTCCACCACCTATTTACAACCATTTCTGGATCGCCATGGTTTTGTGCCAAACTTATCTGTTATTGATTTACTCTTTTGTGCCGGTACACAATCAAAAGAGATAATAATAAATGCACAATAATATTCTATAAATTATCCTATTTCCGCTATACATTTGCTCAATCTTTTACATATCAATGAGCAATACATATTTCGACCTCGTCAAACAAACTTTCGATTTTCCGCAAGATGGTTTTGAAGTCAAAGACAATTATCTACAATTCAATGGGGTTCAGCTCAAAAAACTCATAGACAAGTACGGCACTCCTATGAAAATTACCTTTTTGCCCAAAATCGGTATGCAGATCAATAAGGCAAAAAAAATGTTCAATGATGCAATCAAAAAGAACAAATACGAAGGACAATATTTTTACTGCTATTGCACCAAGAGTTCTCATTTCTCTTTCATCGTAGAAGAGACTGTCAAGCATAATGTACACCTAGAAACCTCCTTCGCTTACGATATCGAAATTATTCGCAATCTTTATCAACGCAAAAAAATCACCAAAGATACCTTTGTGATATGTAATGGTTTCAAAACAAAAGCCTACACTCGCAACATTGCTCAGCTTATCAACTCAGGATTTACCAATGTCATTCCGATCCTCGACAACAAAAACGAATTCGAAGATTACAAAAAATCTATCCGAACCAAAAATCCTGTAAAAGTAGGTATACGCATCGCCGCCGAAGAAGAACCCACCTTTGATTTTTACACCTCTCGCTTAGGTATTCGTACACGAGATGTACTGGAGTTTTATATCGACAAGCTCAAAGGCAATGAACGCTTCCAATTAAAAATGCTTCACTTTTTTATGAACAAAGGTATCAAAGACGATATCTATTACTGGAGCGAACTCAATAAAGTCCTTAATCTCTACTGCCAACTCAAAAAAATAGCACCCGAACTCGATAGTTTAAATATAGGTGGAGGATTCCCCATCAAACATTCGCTGGCATTTGACTTTGATTACAACTACATGGTCAACGAGATCATCGCTACCATCAAAAAAGTGTGCAAAAAAAATAAAGTCGATGTGCCCAATATTTATACCGAATTTGGTTCCTTCACCGTAGGTGAAGCCGGCGCCGTGATCTACTCCGTACTCGACGAAAAAATGCAAAATGATCGCGAAATTTGGTATATGATCGACTCCTCGTTTATCACCACACTTCCCGACACATGGGGCATAGGCGAAAAATTTCTGATGCTACCCGTCAATAAATGGGATGAAGAATATCAAGAAGTGCATCTCGGCGGCCTCACCTGCGATAGCCACGACTTCTATACCTCCGAAGAGCATATCAACGCCGTATTCCTGCCCAAAAGCAAATCGGCAGAAAGCACCACAAAAGAAATAGTGCGTACCAAAACTGCTTCCAAAGAATCCCCAACCGACGCCAAAGAGCCCCTCTACATCGGCTTTTTCCACACAGGGGCTTATCAAGATCAGTTGGCCGGCTATGGCGGTATCAAGCACTGCATGATCCCCTCTCCCAAGCACGTAGTTGTCGAATACGACAAAAATGGCAAGCTTATCGACTGGCTCTACGCCAAAGAACAAAGCTATCAAAGCATGCTCAAACTATTGGGTTACATTAAATAATTCATCTCAAAAAAAGGGGAGCTCTTGGTCTCAAATTCTATTGAGCCACTTCCCGCCATACGCTGTATCTGCCCTCTTGCAAAGGAAGCAATATCGATAAAGAGTACTGAAGAGGGCAGGATGCCGCTACTGTCGGGGCTAAAGTTCATCGTCTGCCATTCTATGAAGCCTAGTCACTTCATGTGCACGATTTCTATCTTACTCCCATATACTTGTGTATTTGCAAGGATAAGCCATAGCGAGGATGCTGTTTGATGAAGTCAGTCAGCAAGGGTAGCATCTCTTTTTCTTTGCTCCACTCCGGTTGCAGATACAATTTGCAATTCGGACTACACGCTTTTTCATGTAAGAGAGCCCAATCCAAATCGCTTTTATGAAAGACTACTGTCTTGAGCTCATGAGCCTGCGATAATACATCAGCCAAAGGCGCTTTGAATTTTTTGGGCGACACACAAATCCAGTCCCAATTGCCACTAAGAGGATAGGCTCCACTCGTTTCCAAATGGGTTGAAATACCCTCAGCTTGCAGACCATGGGTGAGTGCATCGCAGTTGTACATAAGTGGCTCGCCACCGGTAATGATACAGAGAGTACTTCCGCTCTCTTTCACCTCTCTTACTAAGCTGGCTACATCGCGAGTTGGATGCTCAGCTGCATTCCAGCTCTCTTTTACATCGCACCACACACAACCTACATCACATCCGCCCAGTCGGATAAAAAAGGCCGCATGACCTTGGTGAAATCCTTCTCCCTGTATGGAGAAGAATGTTTCCATGACCGGGTACTGATACTGCCACTCTATAGCTTGCATTTGGCAAAGGTACGGCACAGCTCGAATTATAATGTCAGAACTATCGCCTCATCTGCTGGCAACGAAATCTATACTGCCTTCTACGATACTTATACTCGTTTAGTCCATGCTCCCAGCGAGATTATATCAAATATTTTAGTGTATTTGTATAGCATTCACCTTATTTTCGCACCCAATGCTAGCTCAGCCCTCCATTAGTATCGTAATACCTATGTACAACGAATCGGCACGTGTAGATTTGATGCTACAAGGCTTGCGTGAATTTGTAGATCAATGGCAAAATGATACAGAAATTATACTCGTAGACGATGGCTCAGATGATGATACGATCACTACTATTAAATCTCACTCTACCTACAAACAATTGGCAGAAACAATAAGTATACTCAGCCAATCAAATACCGGAAAGGGTGGGGCACTAAAGCTGGGAGTATCACGCGCAAGCAAAGAGTATACGCTCACCATCGATGCCGATATGGCTTGCTCACCATTGGTACTGATACACTGGCTTGCTCTTAAATCTCGATTTTATGCCAAAGAAGTTCTCATCGGATCGAGAGAGCATGTGGATTCGGATGTGTTAGACTCGCCCAAGCGAAAAGTTGTGGGTAATGTATTCAACAAAATTATCCGTCTGGTTACCGGAATGCACTATCGAGATACACAGTGTGGTTGCAAGCTGTATCCAACGCCTGTTGCAAAAGACATATTTGTGGCACTGCGAACAATGGGCTGGGCGCACGATGTAGAATTGCTCTTACGTGCCAATAGGCTTGGGTGTGCTATCGTAGAGATGCCCATTGTGTGGAGAGCAGTGCCGGGTAGTAAAATTAATGTTTGGAAAGATAGCTTGCTGATGTTTTGGGAAGTGATTCGTATTCGTTTTTTGATCAATACCTCAATCTAAGATCGTCGTGTGCGTGTATTATGCTACAGACCAGATAACATTCAATTACAGATGGATGAATAAAGTATGAAAGCTCAGCGGCTGCCGTGCCTGAAGGGCTTGGTCTGCTTGCAAGCGGAGATTACGGAGCGAAGCAAGCAGACGGGCGCGAAGCAGACCCCGTAAGGTGCGGATGTGGGTTGATATGGCTAGTAAGCTCATAGCCCCCAAAAATGAAATCTGAATACAGGTTCTTGTTCGATTTAACACTTTCGATTGTGTATAAATCGTCAAAAAAATAGTAATTTTACAGCATGCCAAAACAGGTTAGAAAATCGGATGCATTAGACTATCATGCCAAAGGTCGTCCGGGAAAAATAGAAATAGTACCTACTAAAGAAACAAAGACACAAAGAGATTTATCCTTAGCCTATTCGCCCGGAGTGGCCGTACCCTGTCTTGAAATTGCAAACAATCCGGATGATGTATATAAATACACTACGAAAGGAAATTTGGTGGCTGTGATAAGCAATGGTACTGCCGTACTGGGGCTAGGCAATATTGGGCCCTTAGCTTCCAAACCGGTGATGGAGGGTAAAGGTCTTCTATTCAAAATTTATGCAGACATCGATGTGTTTGATATAGAGCTGGATGTGCAAAATGTAGAGCAGTTTATCCAAACCGTTAAAGCGTTAGAGCCTACCTTTGGTGGGGTGAATCTGGAAGATATCAAAGCACCGGAGTGTTTTGTGATAGAAGAGCGACTGAAAAAAGAATTGAACATACCGGTAATGCACGACGACCAGCATGGTACCGCTATCATATCCTCTGCGGCACTACTTAATGCATTGGAGATTCAGTGCAAAGATATACGTGATGCAAAATTTGTGGTAAGTGGGGCAGGGGCTTCGGCAATAGCTTGTTGCAAACTGTATTTGAGACTGGGAGCAAAATCCGAGAATTTTGTAATGTTTGATAGCAAAGGAGCTATCACAAAAGCTCGCAAAGACTTGGATGAAATGAAGTCGCTGTTTGCTACCAGCCGAAAAATAAAGTCTTTGGAGGAAGCCCTCAAAGGTGCTGATGTATTTATAGGCTTATCCAAGGGAAATATACTAAGTCCGCAAATGCTGCTGAAAATGGCCCCAAATCCAATTGTATTTGCCTTGGCGAATCCTGATCCGGAAATTGATTACGAAACGGCTATCAAAACACGAAACGATATCGTGATGGCCACCGGACGCAGCGATTATCCGAATCAGGTGAATAATGTATTGGGATTCCCATACATCTTCAGAGGTGCACTGGATGTAAGAGCTAAAACGATCAATGAAGAAATGAAATTGGCGGCCGTAAAAGCGTTGGCAGCCCTCGCCAAAAAGCCCGTGCCTGATATTGTGAATTTGGCCTACCAGGAAAAAAACCTTTCTTATGGCCCTACATATATTATACCCAAGCCGATGGATCCTCGCTTATTGCCGGAGGTATCACTGGCAGTTGCTAAGGCTGCTATGAAAAGCAAGGTGGCACAAAGAGAAATAAGTAATTGGAAAACCTATGAAGAGGAATTGCAGAATAGACTGGGAAGTAACGACAACGTATTAAAAGCCATCATCAATAAAGCAAAGCAGTACAAGAAAAAAGTAGTGTTTGCTGATGCGGAGAATTTTAAAACACTCAAAGCCGCTCAAATCGTAAAAGACGAGGCGATTGCTGAACCCATACTGCTAGGTAATGTAAAACGAATAAAACAACTCATAAAAGATAATCATTTTGACTTGAATGGACTGCAAATTATTGATCCCAAATCGGAAGAACATGAGCAGCAACGTGCCGAATTTGGAGAACTCTTATTTGCCAAACGGAACCGAAAAGGGTATAACACCTACGAAGCCAAAAAAATCATGCGCGAACGGAATTATTTTGCCTGTATGATGGTAGAGACCGGTATGGCTGATGCAGTAATTACCGGCCTTACACGTAAGTATACCGACACACTCAGACCGGTACTTGAAATAGTAGGAGTAGACCCCAATGTGCGAAAGATAGCAGGTATGTACCTGATGCTGACCAAGAAAGGTCCGATCTGCTTTGCAGATACTACTATCAATGAAAATCCTAGCGCAAGAGATCTGGTGGATATCACCCTTCTCGCTGCACAAAGTATGAAATCGATCAATATCAAACCTTGTGTGGCAATGCTCTCATATTCCAACTTTGGAAGTAGTAGCTTGCCCGAAGCCAAAAAAGTACGAGAGGCAGTAGAAATATTGCATCGCGAACACCCTGACCTTGTCGTGGATGGCGAAATTCAAGCTAGTATCGCATTTAATAATGAGCTGATTCGAGAGAATTATCCTTTCAGTCCCTTGGTTGATCATGCACCCAACGTAATGATTTTTCCGAATCTTGCCTCGGGCAATATCGCTTACCATCTGATGATGGAACTCGGGCAGTCTGAAGCATTAGGCCCTATTTTAATGGGGCTCAACAAATCGGTACATGTATTACAACTTGGAAGTAGTGTAAGGCAAATAGTCAATATGGTTGCGATAGCCGCAGTAGACGCCCATATGAAAAGCAAAAAAAAATAATGTCATGAGTCATGAAATAAAATTAATAGAGTGCCCCCGAGATGCCATGCAAGGTTGGAAACAATTTATTCCTACTGAAGATAAAATAAACTATATCAACTCCCTGCTCGAAGTCGGTTTTGATATATTGGATTTTGGGTCCTTTGTATCTCCCAAAGCAATACCGCAAATGGCTGATACCAAAGAAGTGATCGCTAAGTTGCAAATGACTCAAACTAAACTATTGGCTATCATCGCTAATCTAAGAGGAGCACAAGATGCTGCAGTTTACGATGAAATCACCTATTTGGGTTTCCCTTTCTCTATTTCAGAAACATTCCAGCTAAAAAATACTAATTCAAGTATTGAAGAATCGCTATATACCGTAGGCGAGATTCAAAATCTGTGTGAAAAGTATGGCAAAAAACTGGTCATATACATCTCTATGGGTTTTGGTAATCCTTATGGCGACGAATACAATAGTGAAGTTGTCATACACTGGGTAGATAAACTCAATGCCCTAGGAGTCGGCACCTTTGCTATCTCAGACACAGTAGGGGTCTCTACTCCTGATAATATCGCAGGGCTATTTTCTACACTCAATCAAGAGTTTTCCTTACTCGACATCGGAGCCCATTTTCACTCCACACCCGATACTGCCAGAGAAAAAATACATGCAGCCTACCAAAATGGTTGTGTTCGCTTCGATAGCGCCATCAATGGAATAGGTGGCTGCCCTATGGCTCAAAATGAACTGGTAGGTAATCTGGCAACAGAGCAACTGATAGCCTATTTTGACGAACTTAATATACCACTTCGTATCAATAGAGACGCTCTAATCAAAGCTCAATCCATATCACAAAAAATCTTTCAATAAACGAATATGAAAAAAAAACTATTTCCACTCCTAATACTCAGTATCAGCTACACATGGCAGCTAAATGCTCAAAACAACTCCATTCTACTCACTAAAGGCGAAAAATGGGTAGTGAAATCTAAAGATTCAAATGATACAAAACAAATCAGAGCTGGTGAAGAAATGCCAATGAAAACATATACTACAGCAATGTCAGAGTATCAGGTACTCGAAGCTAATCCAGAATCCTACATGCTTACTCATACAATAAAAAAGATAAGTGTACAGTTCGACGGCTTTGGCATGAAAATGGAATACGACAGCGAAGATCCCTCTAAGCAATCAGAAATGATGAAAGAGCAAATGAAAGGCTTGGTAGGTAAAGTCGATACTATTTATCTAACTTTGGATGGCAAACTGATAGATACCGAAGAAGGTACACAAAGTAAAAAAGGAAAAAAAGGCGGTGCGGGCGGTGGCCGGGGTATGGGCAATATGATGCGAATGATGGAACAAGGTGGTTCTAACCCCGAAAATCTCTTTGTATCCATACCCAAAGGGATAAAAGAAGGTGAGGGGTGGAAGTCCGACAAAACAAAAGATGGCGTAAAATCGCAGACCATCTATTTCGTAGAAAAAATCAATGGTAATTCCATAGAGCTCTCTTTTAAGAAAAAAACCAAAGGAGTACGCTCCTTCACCACACAGCAAGGCGAAAGCAATATAGATATCGACAATTTATCATCAGGCAATATAGTCGTAGATGCCACCAACGGAAAAGTAAAAAACTATACAGAAAAAGTCGACACTAAATCGAAAATGAACATGATGGGTATGGATATGACAACAAATGGCAGTACAGCAAGCTATCTCGACGTATCTTCAAATCAGTAATCATTATTTAGAAATTTTCGACCAATCAATAACAAAATCCATCCCATTTAAAAATAACAATAGAAGTATTTTTTGAAAAGTCCGAAAATGATTTACATTTGCAACTGGCAAGTCTTATACGACCAGCTCCTGCTAATCCTCCAGGGTGGGAACACAGCAAAGGTATGCGGTTGTAGCGGTGCGATATAAGTAACTTGCCTTTTTTTATTTACTTCACTTCTATTGCATATATATGAAATTCTTTATCGACACAGCCAATCTCGACCAAATCCGCGAAGCCAACGACTTAGGAATACTCGATGGTGTCACTACTAATCCTTCCCTTATGGCTAAAGAGGGGATACAGGGTGCCGAAGCCGTACTAAAACATTACAAAGATATCTGCGATATCGTACAAGCGCCGGTCAGTGCAGAAGTACTCTCAACCGACCTGAACGGAATCATTGAAGAAGGAAAAAGATTGGCTGCTATTGATCCAAACATAGTAGTGAAAGTGCCCATGATCAAAGATGGTATCAAAGCCATCAAATGGTTTACTGACCATCAAATCAAAACGAATTGTACCCTCGTGTTCTCCGCAGGACAAGCCATATTAGCAGCCAAAGCAGGAGCTACTTACGTCTCTCCATTCATAGGTCGTATCGACGATAGCAACTGGGATGGAGTAGATCTTATCGCCCAAATCTCACATATTTATCGCTCACAAGGCTTCGAAACACTGGTATTAGCAGCCTCCATCCGCACCCCCTTGCACATTGTACGTTGTGCCGAGGTTGGAGCAGATGTGTGTACATGCCCATTGAGCAGCATACTTGGTCTACTCAAGCATCCACTTACCGATATCGGTTTGGCACAATTTATCAACGATTCCAAAGGCTTGCATTAAATTAATTATATTAGACATTTATTTTTTCTTTTGGGGCATGCACGGCTGTTTGCTACAAGTCCTCGTCGTTCGCGACTGCAAGCCACAGTCGTGGTATGAGCTCCGTTCCTCCGCTATCCCACTCCTTGCCTTGCTGGCACTCACTCCTGTGGGCTTTCCGCTGCCATCCGGCTGCCAATCCCCTACATACTCCCCAAGCCCATCCCAATACCCGGAGATTCATTATTTGCAAATACACTCAATCTATTAGTAAATAAATACTTTAATTAAACGATATTAAATAATTCATTATTAATATGATAAAATAATCTATAAATTGAAATATTATTTATTCAAACACCCATAATGCAGTTGAGTAAAATGTAATCTGTGATATATTAAATATACTTACAACATAAGTGTCCGCCCCAAATTTTACAGGAATTGATTACGCCTTCTACCTACAGACTAATTGCTTGGCAATGCCTCATTCAAAAATGTGATGTAAAAAATACAAGAATATCTCTACAACACAAAGCCTAATAGGGTAATAGCTATAAAGAAGAGCAACAGATTTTTATAAAAAAATATCCTAAAAATCATTTTTGGAATAATTTTTGTAGTTGTGGAAACTTTACTGTAAGTTTGCACTCCCAAATTGGCAACGCACGTGCACATTTTCATCTTATAACATCTTTTCGGTTTACATCGAATAGGCTTACCTATTTGGGAATTTTGTTTTTTTAAAAACGCGTATAATAAACACTATGGCTGCATCAAAAGAAGCTAAAACATCGCAAAGAATCAGTTTCGGAAAGATAAAACAATCTTCAGAAACACCTGATTTGCTGGATATCCAGCTTGCATCATTCTCGGAGTTTTTACAATTAGAAACAACTCCTGACAAACGAAACAACGAAGGTCTCTTCCGAGTTTTCAAAGAGAATTTTCCGATAACAGATACCAGAAACATTTTTGTTCTTGAGTTTCTTGACTATTTTGTGGATCCTCCACGATACTCCATCGACGAGTGTATCGACAGAGGATTAACCTACTCCGTACCTCTGAAAGCTAAGCTACGCCTAAGCTGTAACGACGAAGAGCACATCGACTTTGAAACCATAGTACAGGACGTATTTCTTGGAAATATACCTTACATGACACCCCGAGGTACATTTGTTATCAATGGTGCTGAGCGTGTAGTAGTTTCCCAATTGCATCGTTCACCAGGTGTATTCTTCGGGCAGTCCGTACACCCCAATGGTACTAAAATATACTCAGCCAGAGTCATCCCATTCAAAGGAGCTTGGATGGAGTTCGCCACCGATATCAACAATGTAATGTATGCATACATCGACCGTAAAAAGAAATTTCCGGTTACAATGCTACTTCGTGCTATCGGTTACGAAACAGATAAAGACATCCTCGAACTATTTGGTATGGCAGACGAGGTGGCTGCCGACAAAAAAAGCTTGCAAGATAATATTGGTCGCCGCTTAGCCGCCAGAGTTCTTCGTAGCTGGACTGAAGACTTCGTAGATGAAGATACCGGTGAAGTGGTTACTATCCCTCGTAATGAAGTAATTCTTGACCGAGATTCTATCCTGACTGAAGATAATGCAGATATGATACTAGATTTGGGTATCAAATCTATCTTCTTACAGACAGAAGATTCTGCTGGTGACTTTTCTATCATCTACAACACACTAAATAAAGATACCTCCAACTCAGAATTGGAAGCCGTACAACACATCTATCGTCAGCTTCGCTCTACCGATGCTCCCGATGATGAAACTGCACGCGGTATCATCGATAAATTATTCTTCTCAGACAAACGTTATGATTTAGGCGAAGTTGGTCGATACAAAATCAACCGAAAACTAGGATTCCCTGATTCCGTCAACAAAAAAGTACTGACTAAAGAAGATATTATATCCATCATCAAATATCTCGTACAGCTTACGAATGCCAAAGCAGAGATTGATGATATCGATCACCTGAGCAATCGACGTGTACGAACAGTGGGTGAACAACTTTACGCTCAATTTGGTGTAGGTCTTGCTCGTATGGCTCGAACCATTCGCGAACGTATGAATGTACGCGACAATGAGGTTTTCACTCCGATCGATTTGATTAATGCCAGAACACTTTCTTCTGTTATCAATTCCTTCTTTGGTACTTCTCAGTTGTCGCAATTTTTGGATCAGACAAATCCTCTATCCGAAATCACCCATAAACGCCGTATTTCAGCTCTCGGACCCGGAGGTTTGAGCCGTGAGCGTGCCGGTTTTGAAGTTCGTGACGTTCACTATTCTCACTACGGTCGTCTTTGTACAATCGAGACGCCGGAAGGGCCAAACATCGGTTTGATTTCTACTTTGTGTGTTCATGCCAAAGTAAACGATATGGGCTTCATCGAAACACCTTACCGTAAAGTTAAAGACGGTAAAGTAGACACCAAATCTGTTTATTTGAGTGCCGAAGAAGAAGATGAAGCTAAAATTGCGCAGGCAGATGTGCCTTTGGATGATAAAGGAAATTTCGTAGAAGATAAAATTCGTTCTCGTCAAACTGGTGACTTCCCTATATTGGAAAAAGCAGAAGTAGAATTTATGGATATCGCTCCTAACCAAATTGTAGGTTTGAGTGCTTCTTTAATTCCTTTCTTAGAGCATGATGATGCGAATCGTGCCTTGATGGGCTCAAACATGCAACGTCAAGGTGTTCCTTTACTTCGTCCGGAAAATCCCATCGTAGGGACCGGACTCGAAGCCAAAGCAGCACGAGATGCTCGTATCCAAATCACAGCTAAAGGCGAAGGTGTAGTAGAATATGTAGATGCCAACGAAATACATGTGCGTTACAAACGCAATGAAACAGAACGATTGATTTCATTTGAAGATGATTTGGTAGTGTATAAACTTACCAAATATGCCAAAACAAACCAAAGTACATGTATCAATCTCAAACCTCATGTGGTCAAAGGTCAACAAGTTAAAAAAGGGGATTTCTTGACAGATGGTTACGCTACTAAAGATGGTGAACTTGCATTAGGTCGTAACTTACGTGTGGCATTTATGCCTTGGAAGGGTTACAACTTCGAAGATGCCATCGTAATCAATGAAAAAGTAGTACGTGAAGACTGGTTTACTTCTATCCATATCGATGAATACGAACTAGAGGTAAGAGATACTAAACTAGGAGAAGAAGAACTCACACCAGACATTCCTAATGTATCTGAAGAGGCTACCAAAGACCTGGATGAAAATGGAATCATACGCCTTGGAGCACATGTGAAAGAAGGTGATATCCTGATCGGTAAAATAACACCTAAAGGAGAAACAGATCCCACTCCCGAAGAAAAACTTCTTAGAGCGATCTTTGGCGATAAAGCTGGTGATGCGAAAGATGCTTCTTTGAAAATGCCTCCTTCCATAGAAGGTGTTGTGATCAACAAGAAATTGTTTGCGCGTGCCAAAAAGGACAAGAATACGAAAACACGCGAAAAAGCAGCTCTTGAAAAAATTGAAAAAACACATCAGGAAAATATAGCTATCATCAATGATACTCTATATGAAAAATTAGAAAAACTACTTGAAGGTCAAACGGCAGCGGGTGTTACAAATCACTATGGGGAAATCGTAGTTGGTAAAAATGCTAAGTTTACCTCCAAGGTGATTAAATCAATTGATTTTGAAACTGTTAATCCGCTCAACTGGACTTCGGATGAAGCAATGAATGATCTGGTGAATCAGTTGTTGCACAACTTTAATATCAAATACAACGAAGAGATAGGACGATATAAACGCGAAAAATTCAATATTACGATCGGTGATGAATTGCCAAATGGTGTTTTGAAATTAGCTAAAGTATATCTGGCTAGTAAGCGTAAGCTGAAAGTGGGTGATAAAATGGCGGGTCGACATGGTAATAAAGGGATCGTTGCCAAAATTGTACGTCAGGAAGATATGCCTTTCCTTGAGGATGGCTCTCCGGTCGATATCGTATTGAATCCTCTTGGGGTACCTTCACGTATGAATTTGGGTCAAATTTATGAAACCATCCTTGGTATGGCAGGTATGAAATTGGGTGTAAAATTTGCTACTCCTATATTTGATGGTGCTACTAGAGATGAAATAGAATCGAAGGTGAAAGAAGCTAATTTGCCTGACTGGTGTCATACCTATCTGTATGATGGCGAAACAGGTGTGCGATTTGATCAGAAAGCTACAGTGGGTGTGATCTATATGATGAAACTCCATCACTTGGTAGATGATAAAATGCATGCTCGTTCTATCGGACCTTATTCATTAATAACTCAGCAGCCATTGGGTGGTAAAGCACAATTTGGTGGTCAGCGTTTTGGTGAAATGGAGGTTTGGGCCATTGAGGCATATGGTGCCTCTAATATCCTTCAGGAGTTACTGACTATAAAATCTGATGATATTAGCGGACGTGCTAAAGCCTATGAATCTATAGTGAAAGGAGAAAATCTCCCTCGCCCGGGTATTCCGGAATCATTCAATGTACTTGTACATGAATTGAGAGGTCTTGGTTTGGATTTGCACTTTGACTATGATGGTACGAAGTAATTAATAATTAAAAGTCCCGCTCAGAAGAGCGGGATTTTTTTTTGTCAACTGTTTTTAATACAGTATATTCTTTTATCTTTACGCTTATGGACAAACAAGTGTTTGCGGAGTATCTCAAACAGCCTCTTCTGCTTAATATGTTGGATATTGACGAATGGCATTGCTTGAAAACAGCCTATCCGTTTGCTGCTACAATACAGCTTTTAGCTCATAGTAATTCTTCTGATACTGGAGATAAAACTAATTCTTTTGTGCAAGATGTGTATAGAAATGATGGGTTTCAGTGGGCCTATTTCATGCATCAGAAAAAACTAAGTCCCTTGTACGGAGATTCTCTAAATGAAGAGCATATACAGGATAGTAAGGAAGGAGGTGAAGATATTTTGCAGTTGATCAACGAGATACCTCTTACAGCGAGCTTTGAAATTAATGATTTGCCTCGGGTACACGCCGCCACTAAGCAAGAGCAGGTAGAAGATGATTTGAAGAATGTGGATGACATAGTGGATGAATCTGATGAGAAATCCTTGATGGTGATGATGAGTTTTACGGAATGGCTTCACTATTATAAGAGGAAACAGGAAAGGGAAAAAGAGGAAGAAGAATCAAAGAGAGTAATAAAAACGAATTGGCAAAAAGAAAAGTTGGCTGCGGCGGTAGAAGAAGATGTTGATGAAATTCCAGAACCGATTTTCAAACTTGCTATGGATTCTATTTCTAATGAGTCTTCGATTGTGAGTGAGTCTTTGGCTTTGATTTTGTCGTCACAAGGAAAGAAAGATGAGGCGATAGCGATGTATAAAAAATTAAGTTTGCGAAATCCCGAAAAAAGAACTTATTTTGCGAAACTTATTGATAAACTAAATTCATAAATTCACCATGACCATTTTATTTGTAATACTAATTATTATTACTTGTGCTGTTTTAGGCTTTTTTGTGTTGATTCAGAATCCCAAAGGTGGCGGTTTGTCCGGCTCTTTTGGTGGATTTGGTAATCAAATGATGGGTGCTAAACAAAGTACTGATGTAGTAGAGAAGGGTACTTGGATAGCCGCTTCTGCATTGCTTTTATTGACATTAGCTTCTTTTATTTTGGCTCCAACTGAGAAAACAAGTTCTGGCGAAAAAACTCGTTCTGAAAGAGTTGGTACGGGTATTCAGGCTCCTGCTGTACCTCAGGCACCGGCAGCTCCTCAAGCTCCTGCTCCTGAATCTGCTCCTGCTGCTCCTGGTCAATAATATTCATATTATATTTGTAAAAAGGTCATTGTATTCCAATGACCTTTTTTATTTTGATTAGTTTTTTATATTCGGGTGTTTTTTACATTGCTAAATTTATCTATATTTTTGTAATATTGGACACATTATTATTACTGAACCATATAGAAT
>DAIUCL010000043.1:0-16934 GCA_036846185.1 Chitinophagaceae bacterium | reverse complement strand
ATTTAATATTTGGATATTGTATTAGGCAATGGACTGGGATGAGTAAGCCCATCAACATTTGAATGGCAGACTGCTGACAATGATCATTAGACCAGAGGCTGCCGTGCTCGAAAGGCGCCGAGGCACGAGGCGGTGCGGAGCTTCAGCGAAGCACGGAAGCGATAGCGTACCCTGTAGAGGACGGATGGTAGATGATGGTGGCTTGTAAGTTGATAGCCCCTAAAGAAATTTCAAGTGAGCGTTTTATTGTTTTTTTAGTTTGTTGAGCATTTCTCTTCGCTCATCAAAATGTTGCTCTTGGCTTATAGTATGGCCAGCGGTATCGATTAGATAGAGTGTGTAGGGTTCGTGGTGTTTCATCACTTTGGCAACACCATGTGCGGTATAGTCCATAGCGGCCATGTATTGTGGCTCCACTACTTGCTGACCATTGGTATTGATGAAGCCATAGAGTGCATCGATGGCAATGATGGCACGTTGCTGGTGAAAATCGCCGGCATCGTGGTAGATGGTAGGGATTACGATTTCGCCTTGCATGTTGATATAGCCATATTTGCCTTGACGCTGTACACGAGCTAGGCCCTCATGGTGCTTGAAGGCTTTGTCGAAGATTGGCTGTGCTACCCATTGATTGCTAGTGTTGATATATCCGTATTTGCCGTGGAGTGCTGCAACGGCGAGTCCTTGAGAGAAGTCGCTAAGATCTTCGTATTGACAGGGTATGACTTCTTTGCCTAATGTGTTGATAAATCCTCTTTTGCCATTGATACCGACTATGGCGAAGCCTTCATGAAATGCTCCGGCGAAGTCGTAGCTTGGGTAAATGATTATTTCACCTTGTAGATTTTTGAAGCCTACTTTATTGTGATGCTTGAACGGTATGAGTGCGGGAACAGTAGATGATTGACTGTGCGAAGATGCTTGCGCATCGGTGTGTTGTGCTTTGGCATGGATGATGCCGAAGAATAATAAACTAATTAATGGGATCCATGTTTTCATAGTTATTATTTTGGCACTAATTTACCTAATATTTTTGTATTTATTGTTCTCTTTTTCTAACGGTAATTTGTTCTATTCGCTTTTGATAGTTTTGACCTTGAAATATTCGGTTGACAAAAATGCCCGGTGTGTGGATATGGTCGGGATCTAGTTCGCCCGGCTCTACGAGGTGTTCTAC
This sequence comes from Chitinophagaceae bacterium, assembly GCA_036846185.1. GTDB lineage: Bacteria > Bacteroidota > Bacteroidia > Chitinophagales > Chitinophagaceae > OLB11. The sequence goes on along the minus strand of DAIUCL010000043.1, from coordinate 15,757 downwards.
TTCGGCGATGGTTATTTTACCTGCCATTGCCATCATGGGATTGAAGTTGCGGGCAGTTTCTCTATAGATTAGGTTGCCGTGTTTGTCTCCTTTCCAGGCTTTGACGATAGCGAAATCGCTTTCGAAGGCTCGCTCCATAAGGTATACTTTCTCCTCTCCATAATGAGTGAATGTGCGAGTTTCCTTGCCTTGAGCGACTTCGGTACCTACTCCGGCGGGGGTATAAATTGCAGGCATACCGTAGCCGGTAGCCATACATCGGGTAGCGAGGGTACCTTGTGGTATGAGCTCTACTTCGAGCTCTCCGGTGAGCATTTGACGTTCGAATTCGGCATTTTCTCCTACATATGAGGAAATCATTTTTTTGACTTGTTTGTTTTGAAGTAGAAGTCCTATTCCAAAGTCGTCAACTCCGGCATTGTTGGATATGCAGGTAAGGTTTTTTACCCCTTTTTTCACTAGGGCATTGATACAGTTTTCGGGTATGCCACAAAGGCCGAAGCCACCTAGCATAAGTATCATGCCATCGTTGATATCATGTATTGCCTCTTCGGCATTTGCTACAAGTTTGCTGAGTCCCATTTGTGTGAAATTTATGGGGCTAAGGTAGTGGATTTAGGAATAATAAAGCAATAGAATTTTGCGATTTTTTACTTTGGGGGGATCTTATGACTGGCAATTGAATATCTTATTCAGTGATTCTTACTTTCAATTGTTCTCCCATGCTTTCGGCATCGAGATAGTTGCTCAATTCTCCATTTCTGAAGTAGCCGTGTGCAAAGGAATCGACGGTGCCTGTCTTTGGTGTACGAACAAACAAAAACCATTGGCCTTCTTTTTTTTCGATGTGTGTCCATACCATTTGAGCTGATTTGGTTTCGCCTGGTGCTATATTTTCGATGGTATGACTGATATTATTGGCCTTGACGATAAAGTCGATGGAATAAGGGTTACTGTTGGCAATGGTTATTTTAGTGACTTTGTCGGTGGAGCAAGCCACGGCCAATAGCATAGATAACAAAGCGAATAAGCAGTATTTCATACAGTGGATTTGTACGAAGATACAACATTATTTTTTCTGAAATAAGGACTCCGATTTTTGTCCATTTGCAACTACCCGAATAGAGTAAGTACCCAGAGGAAGATGATATATGGGTAATTCGATGTCGCTTTGGGGATTAGTAAATCCGAAAGAAGCTAACTCTTGACCTAGCATGTTCGCTATGGAGACATTGACTTGACCGGTATTAGAAAAGGGGTGTTTCACTTTGAGAATATTATCGCTCGGATTGGGATAGATGGTGAGGCTTGGCTGTTGTTGAAATTCAGTATTACTCACAGGCCAACCTCCAATATAGGTAGCTGAAGTAACGGTAACGGAGCTACCTCCTTGAGTGCTATTACCATTGATTTGTACTACGGGTATTTTTTGCCCTTGAGCGAGCCATCTGTATTCGATAGGATTGGTAGGGATGCCAATAGGTAAAAAATCAGTAATCAGTGAATCTACTCTATTGATACGGGACACATGGCGAAGTACATCATAGGTACCTCCTGAGGGCACACTGATTCTTCCCCATCCGTCTACTTCATTAACCCTTTTTTGCGTACGTTTAATACGAACATTTCCTATACCATTGCCCAATGGGATGTTTACGTCAAATCCTGAATTGGAACTGTCTTTGTTGCCATATTCCATTGGAAAAGTAAAGAGTACATCTGGAGAGGAATAAGAGGCCGGTAAAGGTAATGCGATTGTTTGACCGGGGATGAGGATATTGCCAGCAAATCCTCTTATTTGTAATCGGGAATCATTGTTGCTATAATCATAGTACTCATAGGCATCGCTGAGTGCGCCACCGGCCACAGTTCCTCCATTGAGTAAGGGTTGAGCATAATCGCTGGATGAAAACAGAAATTGAAAAAGAATTGGGGTGGCACTAACACTGACAAATTGCTGATAAGCAGGCGAACCACTCAATTGACTTTCGTCCCAGTTATAGGAAGTTCCATTGAATTGGTGAGCTGTGGCTCCCCCACCCAATACATTACTAAAGAGTACACTATCCGGCAGCGGACTGCTAGCCGTAGGTTTTGGAAAATCGGCTCGTGTAAGCACAATTTGTGAATAGATAGTATTAGCAAAAAGGCAGCAAATGAGGATTAATGTATTTTTCATACTTCTAAATTACATTAATTATTCTTAACTCAAAATATTTTGCTAAAAATTTCTGCTAAAATCAATTTTAAGCAGTCAATACTAAGATAAGGACAGATTATAAGAAAAAGGACTTCGGCCATTTTCACTATTACAATAAGCCTTCTGACTTGTTTTGACCACCTTTTATTTACGTGTCATCAAAACGATTATCTGAGGGGCAGTGATATCAACACACAATTATACAACGTATAAAGGGGATTTTGAACTGTTGCAATGTCCATTTACTATAGAATCTTAACAAGAAATTGAAGATAATTTTATTTTACGAATCTATAGAATATATTTGTCAACATGCAACTATTAGACGGAAAACATGTTTCAAGCCATATAAAGGCTCAAATAAAATCGCAAGTAGACTCTATACTTGCTCAGGGCAAACGAGCACCACACTTAGTAGCGATATTAGTGGGAGATAATCCTGCTAGCAAAGCCTATGTGGGCTCCAAAGTAAAAACATGCGCTGAACTAGGGTTTGAATCAACTTTGATAACTTATACCACCGATGTAGCAGAGGAAGAATTGCTTGCCAAAATCAAAGAATGCAATCAAAATGAGGCAATAGATGGCATACTGGTACAACTACCCCTACCCAAGCATATCGACGAAAATAAAGTCATTGATGCCATAGATGCATATAAAGATGTAGATGGATTTCATCCTGAAAACTTAGGAAAAATGATGCTCTCGCAAGAATCTTTTGTTCCGGCTACTCCCTACGGCATCCTGCTGATGCTGGAATATTATGGCATCAAGACCTCTGGTATGAACTGTGTAGTTATAGGCAGGAGTAATATAGTAGGAACTCCGATGAGCATTCTACTCAGTCGCAATAGCGAACCGGGCAACTGTACGGTAACCATGTGCCACTCCAAAACTAAAAACATGATAGACTTCTGCAAAAATGCCGATATTATCATTGCCGCGATAGGCAAACCACGTTTTGTGAAGGCAGATATGGTCAAAGAGGGTGCCATAGTAATCGATGTGGGTATCAATCGAATAGAATCTACTGAAACAAAATCAGGCTTTCGATTAGTAGGAGATGTCGATTTTGATGAGGTTGCTCCAAAATGCAGTTATATTACACCGGTACCGGGAGGTGTAGGACTAATGACCATATGTGCACTAATGAAAAATACACTCTTAGCTTATCAAAGAAGGCTGCTGTAACTCTATTATTTTCTTATTTTTACCCTTGCATCTATATCTTCACTTGAGATAAACACTATTTGATTATGATTCAAACCCTTTCTATTGTTATTCCTGCATACAATGAAGAAAAAACAATTCATCTGATTTTAAACAAAATTCGAAATGTAGAACTAATAAAGGGTATTCAAAAAGAAATCATCATTGTAGATGATTGCTCTCGCGACCAAACCTATGAGGCAATTCAAGATTACATCCAAAAAAATGACCCAAAAAAGGAAATAAAACTGTACCGACATGAACAAAATGCCGGCAAAGGTGCAGCTCTTCATACCGGTATCAGCAAAGCTTCCGGAGAAGTACTTATCATTCAGGATGCTGATCTCGAATACGATCCTGCAGAGTACAATATTCTGCTCAAACCTATAGTAGATGATGTGGCGGATGTCGTCTACGGAAGTCGATTTATGGGAGGGAAACCCCATCGAATCTTATTTTTTTGGCATACTTTAGGCAATAAATTTCTCACATTTTTAAGTAATATGTTTACTAATCTGAATCTCTCAGACATGGAAACGTGCTACAAAATGTTTAGAACACCTATCATTCAAGGACTGAAACTCAATGAAAAACGTTTTGGGTTCGAACCGGAAGTAACCGCCAAAATTGCTAAAGTTAAAGGACTGCGTATCTATGAAGTAGGAATTAGCTATTATGGACGAACATTTGAAGAGGGCAAAAAAATTGGTTGGAAAGATGGGTTTAGAGCCCTTTACTGCATATTAAAATACTAAATATGGATTATAAAGAAATTGATCTCGAAGGAGAAGAAACCTTGAAAGCTATTGCGCAAGCAGACAAATTCAATCATTGGATGTATGAAACCATTAAGCCATATTGTAGCGGAAAAATACTTGAAATAGGAAGTGGCATAGGTAACATATCCTCCTTTTTTGTAAAAGAAAAATTTGACATAACCCTCAGTGATATCCGCGCCCAATATAGAGACTACCTAAGACAGCACGACGCTACAAAAAATGCGAATGTCATAGAACTCGACATCGTAGCTGACGACTTTAATTCTAAATACAACGCTTATCTCGGTTCTTTCCAAACCGTATTTGCACTCAATGTGGTAGAACATGTTGAACAAGACAAGCTAGCCATACAAAATTTACTAAGCTTGCTCACTCCCGGAGGCAAATTGATCATACTTGTACCTGCATATCAATTCCTCTTCAATAATTTTGACAGAGAATTATATCATTTCAGACGCTACAATCGAAACAGCCTCAACAAAATCATGCAACAGGATAACAGCCAAATTCTAAAAACTTTTTATTTTAATTTGGCTGGCATAGCAGGGTGGTTTTTGGTGGGCTCCGTGCTCAAAAAGAAAATCATACCCTCCGGCGATATGAAACTGTATAACAAATTAGTACCAATATTTAAGCTGGTAGACAAATTGTTCTTCAATCAAATGGGCTTAAGTGTCATTTCTGTTGCTCAAAAAAATAATTAACTCCACCTACTCAAATAACGCAATATTTGCTTTTGTGTGGTTTAGCTTGTCCATTTATTAATTTATCTTTGGATAATGAAATTCATATATACAACTGCGCTACTTATCCTCTCTCAGCTTTACAGTTTCTCTCAGATCAATACCATACCAGCCATAGCCTTTTTTCAAGGTATCGCCGATACCAAAAATGAATATATCCTTGATGTAAGATCTCCGCAAGAATTTGCATCGGAGCATCTTAATAATGCAATAAATATTGATGTAAATGCTAGCGACTTTTCGGAAAAAATTGACAAACTAGACAAATCCAGAACGGTATTTGTGTACTGCTTATCCGGCGGACGGAGTGTCAATGCGGCTTCTGTACTTCAACAGCATGGATTCTCCAAAATTTATAATCTAGAAGGAGGTATCTTGCAGTGGAAAGCAAATAAATTTCCGCTCAATACAACCAACCTCAACACTCCTATTTGGATCGGAATGACCAAGGAAGAATTCAATACCATTACAAACGACCCCATACCGGTATTGATTGACTTCAAAGCAGCCTGGTGCGGACCGTGCAAAATGCTCAAACCCATACTTGACGATATTGCGCAAGAATACAAAGGAAAAATAAAAATTGTAGAAATAGACGTAGACAAGAATCGATCCTTAGCAGATGCTATGTATGTAAAAAGCATACCCTTACTAGTCTATTACATAAACGGAAAAACAGTCATGAATATAGAAGGATACATTGATAAGAAAGCACTTGTCAAAAGCCTGAAACTAAAATAATATATACCATTTATTTCATCCAAAACGCCACAATATCAGGGTCTGACATCCATACTATAAGGATCAACACTCAATTCAGAAGCGTTTTTGATGACTGAAAAATTTTGCAAATTTAATACATGAAAAAATCCATTCCGACCTCCACAGTCTGAAGTATGATGTGGAGCCGGACCTAATGGATCAGCATTTCTACTGGCAACATACAGTAGATTTCTTTTTTCATCCACAGCTATACCATGAGGCTGAAAAAATCGCTCATAGATGACATGCTTAACGTTATATGTACCCAAATCAATGACATATACACTACCTTTGAACATAGGCCATTGCAAATTGACATCTTCTTGGCATATCACGTACAACTCATTTTTCTTTTTTGATACTGCCATCTCCAATGGATAACGCCCCACAGATATCACCTTGAGCAAAGTATCTACACCATACTTCATCACTCTTACTTCATTACTCGCCTGGCAAGTAAGAAAATAAGCGTTATAATCCGGGTCTATCAATACTTCATGTGGATCCAACAGTTGGGGTGTACTCACTGGTGCAACACCTTTCTGAAGCGATATTTTATCTACCTTAGGTATACCGGGAATAACCCTATAAATCATATTTCCATATTGCGCAGTTACATAAATCGTATCTTGCGTGAGTGAGTAAGCAACCCCATGTGGAAAAGTAAACAAACCACTTCCGGCCAAGGTACGTTTTATGGTCATGGCATTCAGATCAATTTCTACCAATTTACCTACATTCCTAAAATCAGATACATAAGCACTCTCTCCATCAGGCGACAATGACAGTACATTCCAATCTCCCACTCCTACATAGCACCTGGCAATTAAAGTATCATAAGCCGCATCATACTTCTCCACATACTCTCCCGATGAGTAGCACACATACCAATATTTCCCATCTAATGAGACCTTCAAATTGTGAGGCAACTCTGTTGCTGCATCATTAGCGCCTATCTTCACATATCGCATCACCAACCTCGTGTCGGCATCTACTACACTTACCAAATCACAACCCTGATTCGTAATATAGGCTTTCCCTCTCTGAAAGGGATTTGACGAAAAGGGGATTACCCCATTCTTATCCGGACAGCCACGACTCACCCAATCGCGAAATATTTGCACCTCCTCCTTACTCAATGGTGTACCATTGATAGGCATCGTTGGTATGGTCATTAAACCCAGATCCTCATACGTGTTGATAAACTGCAACAGCGACGACTGAGATACCGAAAAAGGTATTAAAACCGATCCACTCACTCCGCCTCTCATAGCACCTGACATATTGGTCAAATTCAAATTGGCGGCATTTTGATAACTCGTATTATTATGACAACCCGAAGTAGCGCATTTCGCCACCATAATTTTTTCAATCGATGCGGGATAATCAGTATCCGGTAATACAGGCTCATGCTTACAGCCAAACAATATGCCTATCCCACACAATATAAATGTTCTAACATTTTTCATTTGAAATCAGAATATTACAAATTTATTACAAAAAACAAACTGAAAAAATTTAAAGTCAACCTATCACTCACCTTCCCATTCTTTTTAACACATAAAATATTCTGAATATCAGAATATTTTTGACACAAATCACAGCGAAGGTTTTAACTTCGTGCTTTGTATGAATCGATTCTACACATCATTTTTACTGTTTATCTTATTCTCCTTATTTGCTTGCAAGCGATACACTGATCCAACGCCTATATCAGACGACCGACTCAACCAATTTTATTGCAACGATCTCTCTGCCGTCAATTATAACTGGGGATTCCCGGGTATACCTGATAATAACACCTGTATCTACCCTTCCGATGTATTCAAAGGTACTTACACCTTCTACGACACCTTACAAAACTCTTTAGGAGAAACACTAGGAAGCGATTCCATCGAAATAACCTGCACCAAAATCGATTCAACTCACATTACATTATCCGGATTTTGCAATGCAACAAGTTATACTGCCAAAGCCTTCCGATTTCTCCAATTCAACCTCGATAGCCTGGTAGGCACAGGTCAAACCTTTTGTGCGGGCAAAGACACTATCCAGTTGCAAGGATTCAAAAACTCCATCCTTGATAGCAATTTCTTCTTCATCCAATATATACTCTACACCGATACCGGTATCGTTCTCCACAGAGGTACTGCCATCAAAAAATAATACCATAATGTTTACAGGCATCATAGAACAACTTGGCACCATTCAAGCTATACATAACGATCAAGACAACAAACTCTTCACCATCAAAAGTAACTTGACACCCGAACTAAAAATAGATCAATCGCTCGCACACAATGGCGTATGCCTTACCATCATTCATATCGACCTAGCCACACATACCCACACCGTATGCGCAGTTCCCGAAACACTCGCCAAAACCACCCTGCAAAACTGGAACCCCGGCGACACCATCAATCTCGAACGCTGCATGCAACTCAATGGCAGAATAGATGGACACATCGTACAAGGTCACGTAGACACCACAGCCCACTGTGAAATGCGACAAAACAACAACAATAACTGGCTTTTTCGATTCAGTATCCCCAATCAATTTGCCCCTCTCATCATCGAAAAAGGCTCTATCACCATCGATGGCATCAGCCTCACTTGCTTCAATGTCACAGATCATAGCTTCGACGTGACCATCATACCCTATACCTTCGAACATACCGCCATACACAACATACAACCCGGTCAACAAGTCAATATCGAATTCGACATACTCGGCAAATACATCACCCGACTTCAATCACTTCAACACCTAAACAACGCATAATATCATGGCAATTCGTCTATTCATCACAGGTGGCACCTTCGACAAAGAATACGACCTCATCAATGGTCGCCTGTACTTCACCGATACACACGTCCACGAAATACTGCAACGTGGACGAAACACAACTCCTGTTCACACCACCACCCTCATGATGATCGACAGCCTCGATATGACCCCTGCCGACAGAGAACGTATCGTATCCGAATGTATCCGTAGCGCCGAACCACATATTATCATCACCCACGGCACCGACACTATGGTCGACACAGCCCTAGCACTACAACAACAAAATATCCCCAAAACCATCGTACTCACCGGCGCCATGATACCCTACACCTTTGGCTCCAGCGACGGACTCTTCAATATGGGCAGTGCCATGGCCTTTGTACAATGTCTTCCCATAGGAGTCTACATCGTCATGAACGGGCGCCACTTCCCGGCACACAACGTCCGAAAAAACCGACAAACAGGCTACTTCGAACCCCTGCAAGACGAATAATTTTGGGAGCTCAACACCACAACATGATTCATCCACTTCTCGCTATCCGCTCCTATCCGCCTCCGCAAGCTACAGCGAATATCCACTCCTATCGAGGCTAAGGCTCATCGTCTCCTTCCTTATTCATCGCCTCCTCACGAAGTACTATCTATTCCAAATCTATATCCCCTTCATCTACAAAGTAAAACTAATAGATTTATATACAAAATATTCAAATATGTTAAACATGACGAATTACTAGAATTTAACGACCAAACACGCTATTTTTGAGTAAAATCTTTTTCCTATGAAACAAATAGTACTCATACTCATAGCAATCATTACCACCTTTAAGCTTCAAGCTACACACCTTTCCGGTGCAGAGATTACTTATCAACATGTAAGTGGGCTCACTTACAAAGTCAAACTACGTCTATACCGCGATTGCTCAGGAGCCAATCTTGGCAATTCCCTTTATGTGAAATTATTTTCAACCTCACAGTCTGTCGATACCAATGTATCACTCACGCTCGATACCATGTACGAAAAACAAAATTATTGTACAGGGACGCTCACAAGATGCAGCCAAATGAATAATGCAAATCTACCCATTGGCTTTCAAGTATTTGAATATTCAGGCCTCACCACCCTACCTGGCAATGCACCCGATTGGCAATTTAGCTATACAATATGCTGCCGCTCCAATAATGTAGGAAATATAGTCAATGCCGGATCTCAACAAACGTCCGTCATATGCTATCTCAATAATGCCATTACCCCCTTCAACCATTCTGTGCAATATATCAACAGCTCTACCATGATATTCAACACCGGACAGTCCTACACCATCAATCCCGGCTATGTAGACCCCGATGGCGATTCATTAGTGTTTTATTTTATCACCCCCATGAGCAATATCGTGGGCACCTTTATAAGTAATTGTACCTTCGCAGGGTCATGTTCACTAGCCAATCCATTCGGATTTGGCAATTCCGTAAGCCTCGACTCCGTATCCGGCAACATGACCTTTCAGGTCAATGGTGTAGGTAATTTTTGTTTTGCAATTCGTGTCGACGAATATCGAAATGGCATACTTATCGCCAGCTCCACAAGAGACTTACTTTATCTATTCAGCAACCCTCCCTACTCCAATCAGTTACCTCAGCTCAGCGGCATCAATGGTACTAATCAGTATATCATCAATACCTGCGCCAATGATTTTGTTAATTTCACCCTATACTCCAGCGATCAAGATGTAGCTGACTCAAGCTTTATAGTCGCTCAGAATTTACCCAATGGTGCCACATTTACTATTAATCAAGGTCAAAACCAAAGTGGTGTATTCAGTTGGGCACCCACGGCAGCCGACGTAAGCCCTTTCCCCTACATCGTCTCCTTTCATGTAAGAGACAATAAATGCAGCATACCGGGGCAGCAGTCGGTAGGCTATTTGGTATATGTCAATTATTGCAGCTCTGATAGTGTATGGCCCGGCGATGCCAATAATGATTTTGTAGTCAATATGTACGATATACTCAACATAGGACTAGGATATAATACCAGTGGAGCCATCAGACCCAATGCCAGCACCAATTGGCAAGCCCAATATTGCCCCTCTTGGCAAAATACATTTCAAAATGCACTCAATTACAAACATGCAGACTGCGATGGCAACGGCATCATCGACTCGACCGACTTAAATGTAATTGCGCTCAATTATGGTCAATTTCACCTCAAAGACAATGCCTTTCAGCCACAAAAAGTAGCATCCTTCCCCGACTTGTATTTTGACCTCAATGGGATCAACCCCGTCAAAGGTACTACCATACACCTACCTATCAAGCTAGGCAACACTATCATCCCACTTTCCAATATATACGGAATAGCAGGAAGCATAGAATTAGAAAATGCAATTACATCCTCTCCCATCAGCCTATCCATGCCACAAAGCTGGATTGGCAATTCACAGAATTGCTTGTTTTTTACAAAAAGTACGGCATCTAACTCTCTCGATTTTGCAATTACTCGCAAAGATCAAATCAACAGTAACGGACAGGGAGAAATTGCTCTTCTCGAATTCCCTATCGACTTCAATAGCATTCCCGGCTCAGAAGTAATCCTTCGATTCAAAAACCTAAAAATAATAGATAAAGAAAACAATGAATTCAATGATTATAACAACGTAGGCGATACCCTTCGTATAGCAGCTCCTGCCTCGTCGCACTCATTGTCAGCTAACGGGTTCAGCTATTATCCCAATCCGGTCAATAAGATTTTTACCGTGAATCATGTACACTCTTCCGCTGATGTAAAATTTTCGTGGTATACTATGCTAGGGCAATCTTTACAAATTTCTTCTGTTCAAAGCGCATCAAATCATCAATTTGACATGTCAGCTATTCCCGCAGGGCTATACTTACTTCGTATGGAGTATGAGGGTCAACGTTCACATATTACGGTGATAAAAGAATAGTCGCCCCCCCTGGAAGTAATATATTAAGTCCGCATATTAGAGATAAGTTGATCGTAGTTTTTCGACCACTACTTTATCGATAGGAAATGTCATATCTTCTGCCGATAATTCAGTAAGTGGTACCTTACGGCAATATACTTCCACCTCTCCTTCATTATGAAATACAGGCATGTCGACACATTCAATCGCCACACTACCTAGCTTGGGTCTTACAAGATAATAGATACTGATTAACTGTGTAGACTCATGAAAAGCACTAGCCTGAAAAAAATCACAAGTATAAAAGTGATTTAGTATTTCTATATCCGTATTTAATTCCTCAAGCCATTCTCTTCGCAAACAATCTATGGTCCCTTCGCCATACTCCATTCCTCCACCGGGAAATTTAGTAAACCTATATGCCCCCATTCGCTCATTGGTAATAAGCACACGCTGCTGCTCATCAATCCATATTCCATAAACTCGTATAGTAAACTTCATGCCTCTCTGTTTCGGACAAATATAGGTCAAGCATTTATTTGAGATAACTAGACAATACAGCCGTCAAATAGCTTCAAATCATCTGAATATCAAAAAACAAAAATACGGCAACTACTGTTACCATATATATTGCTATTTTTGACAGCAATGTTTGGTAGCCAACATATACTGAATACTCCGGTAGAATACCTCAAAGGTGTTGGCCCTCATCGTGGAGAACTCTTACGCAAAGAGCTGAACCTTCATACATTTCAAGACCTCATCCATTTTTATCCTTATCGCTATATCGATCGAAGTAAAATTGACAAAATCAAAGACATTCAAGAAGGTGAGTATGTGCAACTTGTGGGAAATGTGAATTTTACTGAAATAGTAGGTAATGGCAGAGCAAAACGATTTGTAGCCAACTTTCGCGATGATACGGGCATGATAGAGTTGGTTTGGTTTCAGGGTATTTCGTGGATGGAGCGACTTGTGTCGATAGGATTCTCTTTTTTGGTGTATGGCAAAGTGAGTCGTTTTGGTCACGTGTTCAGTATATCACATCCCGAAATCGACAAACTCGAATACCAGTCCATTGATGATTTCCCTGCCTTTCAACCGGTATATAGCTCCAATGAAAAGCTGAGAGCCAAGGGTCTATCAGGACGAAATTTTGTAAAAATCATGCAAGCCTTGTGGATGCAGCTTCGCCCGAACGACATACCGGAGATACTTCCTAACGAACTAATGCAAAGGAATCAATTAATTGGCCGCTATGAAGCGCTGAAAAATTATCACTTCCCGGACTCCAATCATACTATTGCACGATGTGCACATCGGCTCAAGTTTGAGGAACTGTTTATCCACCAGCTAGGTATTTGCAAACTGAAGTTGAATAATTCTTTGATCAAAGGATTTACGTTTGGTAAAGTGGGAGACTACTTCAATTTATTTTATGCACAGTACCTACCCTTTGAACTGACCGATGATCAAAAAAATGTGTTGCGTGAAATCAGAGTGGATACTCAGAGAGGAGTGCAAATGAACCGCCTTTTGCAAGGCGATGTGGGTAGTGGCAAAACGATCGTTGCACTACTCACGATGCTATTGGCATTAGATAATGATTTTCAGGCTTGCCTAATGGCTCCTACAGAAATCTTAGCCCAGCAACACTTTTTGGGTATTAAGGAATTACTGAATGATATGCCGATCCGGGTTGACTTTCTGAGTGGCACTGTCAAAGGCAAAGCTCGCAAAGAAGTGTTGAAAAAATTGGCCGATGGAGAGATTCAAATTTTAATTGGGACGCATGCGCTTATCGAAGACAGTGTCGTATTTAAAAATCTTGGCATAAGTATTATCGACGAGCAGCATCGCTTTGGTGTCGCTCAGCGAGCTAAACTTTGGAAAAAAAATATATTGCCTCCTCATGTATTGGTTATGACCGCCACGCCTATACCTCGTACATTGGCTATGACAAGCTATGGCGACTTGGAAGTATCTGTGATCAAAAATTTACCACCGGGGCGTAAGCCAATCAGTACAATACATCGTACAGAAGTATATAGGGCTAAAATTATGGATTTTATCCGATCGGAGGTTGATGCGGGGCGACAGGCATATATTGTGTATCCATTGGTGAAGGAGAGTGAAAAATTGGACTATGAGAATCTGGAGGCGGGGTATGAGCAAGTGAAGCAATATTTTCATGCACATCGATATCATATTTGTATGGTACACGGTCAGATGCCGTCGGATGAGAGGGAGCAGAATATGCGTGCATTTGTGAATGGGCATGCTCACATTATGGTGGCCACTACGGTGATCGAAGTAGGGGTGAATGTGCCTAATGCGAGTGTTATGCTGATTGAAAGTGCGGAGCGTTTTGGCCTTTCGCAGCTACATCAGTTGCGTGGCCGAGTAGGCAGGGGTGCTGATAAGTCCTATTGTATATTACTTACCGGAAATAAACTGAGTGAAACCGGCAGGGTAAGGATGAAGACTATGGTGGAGGAGACAAGTGGATTTGCCATTGCCGAGAAGGATTTGGAGCTGCGAGGGCCTGGTGAGATTGATGGTACGAAACAGTCGGGGGCGGCCGAATTGAAGATAGCGGATATTATCAGGGATGCTGATCTGATGGCTCATACTCGCGAGGAGGCCTTGTCTTTGTTGGTAAGAGATAGGGATTTGGTATTAGCTGATCATCATAATCTCAAAATGTTTTTGCTGGGGCGAAAAGATAAGGAGATGTGGAGCAGAATCAGTTGATGATACTAGTATAATTTTATAAATTTTAAATAGGTATGTTCATTGACTTTTTTCACGATGCTTCATCGCTGAGATTGATGAATTGTGTGAATAGGCTGGGAGGCTGCCGTGCCTGGAGGGCAGCGAGGTACGAGCTGGTGCGAAGCTTGCGGAGCACGGTAGCGTAGCGAACCCTGTAAAGGACGGATGGCAGGTGATGAGTATAAATTGCTGACAGCCCCAGATTTAAAAAAATAGCCGTCACTGAGAAAGTAACGGCTATTGATGTGATGATGTATTGCTGTGCTTAGGCTTGTACGGCTTTGTTGACGAGCTGTGCGGCTTCGCTGAGCAGTATGGCGCTTTGTACCTGGAGACCAGATTGTTGTATTAGTTCTTTAGCGGCTTCTGCGTTGGTGCCTTGAAGTCGGACAATAACCGGAACATTGATTTGTCCGATAGCGTTGTATGCGTCTACGACCCCTTGAGCTACGCGGTCGCATCGTACGATTCCTCCGAAGATGTTGACCAAAATTGCTTTGACGTTGGGGTCTTTGAGGATGATACGGAAACCTGCTTCTACGGTTTGGGCATTGGCGCTACCTCCTACGTCGAGGAAGTTGGCGGGTTCGCCACCGCTGAGTTTGATCATATCCATGGTGGCCATTGCGAGGCCGGCACCATTAACCATGCATCCTACGTTGCCATCGAGCTTAACATAATTGAGGTTGTACTCGCCTGCTTCTACTTCGGTGGGGTCTTCTTCGGACTTATCGCGGAGGGCAGCGAGATCGGCGTGACGGATAAGAGCGTTGTCTTCGAGGTTCATTTTGCAGTCGACGGCTATGAGTTTGTCGTCGCTGGTTTTGAATAGGGGATTGATTTCGAGCATGTCACAATCGAGCCCAATAAATGCATTATAGAGATTGGTGACAAACTTGACACAGTTTTTGAACGCATCACCGCTAAGTCCGAGATTAAAGGCAATTTTGCGGGCTTGAAAGCCTTGTAATGGACTTCCTGGTTTAATCCATTCTTTGAATATTTTTTCTGGGGTATCATGTGCTACATCTTCAATGTTCATGCCACCTTCGGTGGAGTACATAATGACATATTTTTTGGTTTGTCGGTCGAGAAGTATTGAGAGATAAAATTCTTTTTGAGGATTAGGTCCATCATAGTAGGCATCTTCGGCAAGGAAGATTTTGTTGACTACTTTACCTGCATCGCCGGTTTGAAGGGTTACGAGGGTGTTGCCTAGCATGTTTTGAGCAACGGTTTGAGCCATTTCGAGCGATTTGACTACTTGAACACCATGTTGTTCGGGAACTTCTTTGTAAGTTCCTTTGCCACGACCACCGGCATGTATTTGTGCTTTTACGACCACAAATCGGCTATTGGTTCGTTCGCTAATTTCTTTGTATGCTGCGGTAGCTTCATCTACAGTAGTACAAGCGATACCGTTTTGAACGGGTACGTTGTATCTTTTGAGCAATTCTTTGGCCTGATATTCATGTAAATTCATGTTCTGGAAAAATTTTGGGCAAATTTAGTTTTTTTTTGGGGTTTCTGGCATGTAAGTCAAAATTTTTAATAACATACAAATACTAGGGTAATAT
>DAIUCL010000042.1:0-17120 GCA_036846185.1 Chitinophagaceae bacterium | reverse complement strand
CCTTTGAACGATATTCTTATACATAAATTACATACCCAACTTGCATTAACAATAAAATAACTACATCAATAGTCTGATTGTACTTCTGCATCCAATTTGAACATCCGAAGCGAAGGTGCAGAAAAATACGTTATGACTACAACTACCAAAGTCATTATCCCACCCAACACTACCGAAGGCACTGTGCCTAAGTAGCGAGCTGCAAAGCCACTCTCAAATGCACCCAGTTCATTGCTTGAGCTGATAAACATCATGTTGATCGACGATACCCTACCTTTCATCTCCTCAGGTGTTTTGAGTTGTAAGATTGAATGTCGAATCACTACACTGACCCCATCAAAAAGCCCGGCAAAGAATAACAATGCAAACGAAAGATAAAAATGGGTAGATAATCCAAACAGTAATATGCATATCCCAAAACCTGCTAC
Source organism: Chitinophagaceae bacterium (assembly GCA_036846185.1). GTDB lineage: Bacteria > Bacteroidota > Bacteroidia > Chitinophagales > Chitinophagaceae > OLB11. The sequence continues at coordinate 16,692 of DAIUCL010000042.1, read as the reverse complement.
ACAAGCCAATAATTTGTACCCAATATTATTTTTGAGTGGTAAGTAGGCTAATACCAACAATAAAAAAATAGAACCAATACCATGTGCCGAACGAAGCCATCCAAATCCTACTTCTCCCACATTGAGAATGTCATTGGCAAATATCGGCAATAGGGCTTCTGCACCACCAAACAAAACAGCAAATAAATCTAAGCTCAATACCGCCAAAATAATCTGAGAGCGAAAGACAAAGCGAAACCCTTGTGCTAGCCCTTTTATCAAGCCAATATTTTTGCTCATTACCACAGGGCGCTTCCGAATCCTGAATATAGACAATAGAGATACTATCAAAAATAATAAGGCTATCCCCAACGTAGGGCTTACACCTATATGACTCATCAAGATACCTCCCGCCAGCGGACCCAGCACCGAACCCAATAGCCAAGAGGTAGAACTCCAAGTCACCGCCTGAGGAATCTCCATCTTATCTACCAACTGCGGTAATATCGAAAAAGAAGCCGGTGCCAAAAACGCCCTGATAGAACCATTGAAAAACATAGAAGCATATATCAGCCACTCGGTATACTTTGCAATAAGATTCCCACCAAAAAATCTATCCATAATCCACAACAACAAAAGAGCATTCACCACATACAGCAATATACACAGCATGTATACCCCTCGTTTCTCACGCCTATCTACAATATAACCCGCAAAAAAAGCAAACCCCAACGCGGGTATCAACTCCGCTAATCCAATCAAACCCAATGAAAGTGGGTTGCCTGTAATCGTATACATTTGATAGCTAATCACCGTCGTTTGCATAAACAATGCAAAAATGACAGAAAAGCGGATCAGAATATAACTTGAAAATTCTCTATTGCCTAACAGTCGAATCGTTTTTCTAAAGGAGGAACTGTCCATAATTTGCAGCAAAAATACATCTCACCTTACGTATTTGTATCATACCTTTACGTGATGCTATCATTGTGGGTACAACACTTCATGATGGCCTTTCAAGAATTGAAAGGCAACAAACTTCGTACCTCTCTCTCACTCCTCGGTATCACCATCGGTGTTTTCTGCATCATCAGTGTACTCACTATCTTCGACAGCCTCCAGCGCAATATCGAAAATAGTATGGAATCGCTCGGTAGCAAAGTAATCTATGTTAGCAAATTTGCCTGGATACCCGAAGAAAAAGGAGAATATCCTATGTGGAAATACAAAGCACGCCCTGCCAGCAAACGAAAAGACCTCGTCGCTATCCAAAATACGGTCAATGGAGCCAAAGCAGCCGCTTTAAGCTACAATACCCAAGCACCTACACTTAGCTACATGGACAATACCATCTCACAAGCCTCTATATCCGCCATTACCAACGATTACAATAAAGTACAACCTATCGAAATAGCCAAAGGCAGATACTTCTCCCTACAAGAAATGAGTGGTAGCCAGTCCAATACTCTTGTCATAGGTCATGCCATAGCACAATCACTATTCCCAAAGTCGGTCAATCCCATAGGTAAGTCTGTCAAAATGCTAGGTCGACATTTTACCATCATAGGCGTTATCCAAAGACAAGGAAAATCAATGAGCGGATTCGATTCCGACAATTCAGTACTCATGAGCTACCAATACCTACAAGCCATACGCAATATCGAATCCGAATCCGGCGATGCCTTCAACGACCCACTACTCATGATCAGAGTAAAAGACAAGTACGACATGCAGGAATGTAAATATGAAATCAAAGCAGCACTTAGAGCCTCACGAAAACTAGCCCCGGGTGAGCCAGACAATTTCTCGCTCAATGAGCTCTCCACCATCCAAAACGCCATCAGTGCCATCTTCGTCAACTTCAACATCTTCGGATGGATTATCGGCCTCTTCTCCTTGCTCGTAGGCACCTTCGGTATAGCCAATATCATGTTCGTCTCCGTCCGAGAGCGTACCCCCTTCATCGGCCTCAAAAAAGCAATAGGCGCAACCGCACATACCATTCGCACCGAATTTCTAATCGAATCAGTGTTGCTATGTATCCTCGGTGGCCTAATCGGTATCTTACTCGTATACATACTCACCTTTGTACTTTCCGGCCCACTAGGATTCCCGGTATTCCTTAGTATCAATAATTTTACTCTGGGTATCATCATCAGTATCGTCACCGGAGTCGTAGCCGGCTATTTACCCGCACAGCGTGCCTCCCTGATGAACCCCGTCGAAGCCATCCGAAGTTAATTACACCATAACTTATTCAGATTTTGGAGCGCAGCTGAGATATTCTATTCATCTACACTCCCGCTATCCGCGCTACTCCGCCAGCTTCTGTGGGCATATATCCTGTACATATAATACTCACTGCCACAGAAGCTGGCGGAGTAGCTTGCTCCTATCGGGGCTAACTTTCATCGACTACATCTATCTTCATCGGTCAATACAACACTACTTCTCAATACATCCAAAATACTACCAACACTATTTTTAGCATCTCATCACCAGCTTGTTGTATTTTTGCAACACATCATCTGGTCTATGGCACAAAAACTCAAATCGGTCTTCCTCAACAAAAGCGAAATAAAAGCAATGGATGCCGAACACAAACGCAAACTCTCATTTAATATCAACAAATATAACGAAGTCGTCGTCAAAGGAAAACAACAATTTAGCAACCTGTCCAATGCCCGCGAAAAAGCAAAAAATATAAAGTGGCACACTATAGAAAATCTAGATAAATACCTTACCGAATTTGAAAAAAAATTTACCGACAACGGCGGCTACGTCATCTGGGCCGAAGATGCCGAAGAAGCCAATCAAGCCGTTTTAGACATCTGTCAAAAACACAAAGCCACACAAGTCGTCAAAAGCAAAAGTATGGTCACCGAAGAAATACACCTCAACGACTTCTTGGCACAACACCAGATCGAAAGTGTCGAAACCGACCTGGGCGAATACATCCAGCAGCTCGATGGAGAACCCCCATACCATATTGTTACACCCGCTATGCATAAGAGCAAGGAAGACGTAGCCAAATTATTTCACGAAAAATTGGGCGTAGAACCCAATCTCACACCCAGCGAGCTTACACTCATCGCCCGTCGCAATCTTCGTGAAAAATACATTACCTCAGGTGTAGGAGTCACCGGCGGCAATTTTTTGCTTGCCGATGTAGGAGGAGTATGCGTCACCGAAAACGAAGGCAATGGACGCCTCACTACTGCATTCCCCAACGTACACATCGCCATCGTAGGTATCGAAAAAATCATTCCTTCCATATACGACCTCAACCTCTTTTGGCCTCTACTTGCCACCTACGGTACAGGTCAGAAGGTTACCGTTTACAATAGTATCTTCACAGGCCCTCGCAAATCTACAGAACCCAATGGTCCCGAAGCGATGTATGTGATCCTGCTCGACAACGGACGAACCAATCTCCTTCGTGATGTGCATGTACGCGAAAGTATGTATTGCATCCGATGTGGCTCTTGCCTCAACGCTTGTCCGGTATACAAAAATATAGGTGGCCATACCTACGGCGCCACCTATAGTGGTCCTATAGGCTCCGTCATCACCCCCCATCTCAAAGATTTTTCAGAATTCAAACACCTCAGCTATGCCTCATCCCTATGTGGCAATTGCACCGAAGTATGCCCCCTCAAAATCAATATACATGGCATGCTCCATTACAACAGAACCTTGGCTGTCGACAATCACGAAACAGACTTCAGTGAAAATACAGCATGGAAAATGTGGAAATTGGCTATGCTTAAGCGAAGCTTCATCGATGTAGCAGGTAGCAAAATGAAAACCAAAGTCGTCAACACACTCTTTAAAGATACTTGGGGAAAACGCCGCGAAGGCCTGCAATTCCAAAAGTCGTTCAAACAACAATGGGAAGACAAAATGAAGAAAAAATAAAAGCTTGAAAAATACTAGTGTAAGCATATTTTCTGAACATACTTCTCCCAGGCTATACTACATATGTGAGGTGCTTTTTGCGTCCATAATGAAGATGTCTTACTCCATCACTCACCAATCGCAGGTATTTCAGCATAGTAGTGGTATCAAAATCAACTACAGTACAATACCCTTAGAATGCGATTTGCAGATTAGTCCTATCTCTCTTCTCTTCGAATCCGATATCAGATCCCAATCTATAAAGATGGATACCTGGCAGTCCGTTCCTATCTTTTTTTGTACTCAATCTTTCGATATACCTTTTGATTTACTGGCAGCATCATTCTATTTACTTAGTCGCTACGAGGAGTATTTGCCATACACTCCCGATGAGTATGGCCGTTTTCCACACACCGCTTCATTAGCCTATCAGCATCAATTTCTTCAAATACCTTTAGTCGATATATGGGTATCGCTCCTCAAAGAGTATTTATCAAAAAAGAATCCCGCTTTCGCTTTGACTCAGCCCTGCTACCAATGTATTGCCAGCTACGATATCGATATGGCATACAGCTATAAAGGCAAGGGGATATTGCGAAACCTAGGGGCATTTCTTAGAGATTTGAAGCAATTCAATACCCTTGCTATCAGGGCTAGAATTCGTACATTGCTAGGCTTACAACAAGACCCCTTCGATACGTTTGATAAACTGGATGTGCTTCATGCAAACTATCCTCTATCACCTATTTATTTCATCTTACTAGGTAGAGGAAGTGAGTTAGATAAAAATCTACCGCCTGATAATGCGTATATGAAAGAGCTCATTCGTCGATTATCCTCGTCAACTACCGTCGGTATTCATCCCTCCTGGAAAAGTCATGAAAGTGAAGAAGAGCTCTTGGGCGAATTTGCCTATATGCCCGATGTAAAATGTTCCAGACAGCATTATATCAAATTTACTTTGCCTGACACATTCAGAACCCTTGTACGATTAGGCATCACAGATGAGTATTCGATGGGTTATGGAAGTATCAATGGCTATCGAGCATCTACAGCTTATCCTTACAGCTGGTTCGATCTGAAGGCCAACCAAAATACGGATTTATGTTTGCATTCTTTCTGTTTCATGGAGTGCAACTCCTATTTTGAACAGCATTATTCACAAGAACAGGCATATGCCGAATTGTGTCATTATTGGCAACAAACAAAGCGCTATGGCGGAGAGATGATCATGATCTGGCACAATTTCTCTTTAGGTACAGAACCAATGTGGGAAGGCTGGTATACTATGTATGAACGATTTTTGAAAGAGTGTTATACTCCCTGCAACAAACATGAAAATGAATATGGCTGATATGATTATGTGACCAAGAACAAAAACTAAAAATCAGTTTTTACTCTATCCCAAAGTTCCGGTATGCGTTTTACCCATACCAATTCTTCCATTTTTTCTTTGGCATCTTGTACCGGTATGCCAAACCATACTTTGCCTCCGGGTAGCGATTTGCCTACACCACTTTTGGCAAGTACTACCGTATTGCTTTCGATAGTGAGGTCTTTAGACACACCTACTTGGCCATATAGCAGTACATTGTCGCCGATGATGACTTTGCCGGCTACGCCTACTTGTGCAGCAAATAGGCAATTTTTGCCAATAACAGTGCCATGACCCACATGAATGAAGTTGTCAAATTTAGTGCCTCGGCCTATGATGGTATCACCACTCACACCCTTGTCGACAGTGCAGCAGGCTCCTATCTCAACATCATCATGTATGAATGTGCGGCCACAACTTTCTAGTTTGTTGTAAATAGGGTCTCGACCTTCTCGTTTGTTGAAATAGAAAGCGTCGCCGCCTATTACACTATTGGACTGTATGATGACTCGGTCGCCTATGTATGTCCTGTCATAGATGACCACACCGGGATGTATGACACAGTTTTTACCTATCTTGCAGTCTTTGCCAATAAATACATTGGGCATAATCACCGTACCCTCTCCTATCTCAGCGCTATCACAAATCATCTTGGTAGCAATATGTAGTGGGCTAAAGTGTCGTACTAGCTTGTTGTATGCTTCTACAGGGTCATCATTAAGTAGCAATGCTTTACCATCAGGGCAAGGGACTAGTTTGTTGATAAGTATTGCGCTGGCATCACTCTGAAGTGTTCGTTGGTAGTATTTTTCAATATCTACAAAGGAAACATCACCGGGTGTAATTTTGTGTACTTCATTGATGCCGTCTATCAAAATGTTTTCGTTTCCAATGATGGTGGAGTTCGTAAATTCTGCTATCCACTTTACGCTAACGGGGGCTTTCAGTTTCATATGATTTATAGAGGCTAGTTAGTAGATACAAATATGACTACAATTAATGTAAAAAAAAATAGCTCTATTTGTTTTAGCAAAGTATTAAGACAAGTGACTATACATTGTTGTTGTGGTCTTTAGATGATGCTACAGTTCAAATGCGTAGCGTTTGCCATTGATTTCTACACTGACGTTGTTGTCGCAATTGCCATCGCCATAATCTACTTTTCGGAGTGATTTTCCTTGAGGTTGTAGGTCTAAGCGTCCGGCTTTGATGTATCTGCACATCACTTCGCGAACGAGTGGAGAGGTGATATTGAGTGCAAAATATTCATTATTCATACTGCGCCCATAGGCTTCACCTATGTATTCATATACGTCATCTGACCAAATGGGGGTATCATCACCACTGATCCATGTGATTGTACGATCTGCTTGAAAACGGACTGTATCTTTGTACAGGGTATCAGCACGAAGAAATTTGGCATCGACAGTGTGATCGAAGTGTATTTGATTAAGGATGTTTCTGCCTTTGTTTTCGACTGTTTGGGTACCCATGATTTTGAAGTCATTGACATAGTAATTGTCAAATTCAAATTGGATGACATTTCCTTCATCATTGAAGTTTTCACCTGTGTAGGTAATTTTAATCTGTCCTCTACGAGTACGATTATCGTTGCACATACAATTTTCAGCGCCAAAATCGATAATCATGACGCGAGGTATACTGGTATTGTCGTGAAATAGGGTAGCGCAATAGCCGGTAGTTTTATAATTGGCTAAGGTTTCTCCGGTGCTTTTGGTGGCGGCATCGCATGCGATATGGAAGGCATCGCTGAATACAAAGTCGCCTACGACTATATCGCGAGCCATGTCGAAGTTGGTGTCGCGCTCGCGTACACAAGCACTATTGAATATCGCTGCGCTAAGCGTACACAATAGTATGATTAGAACGGAATTTCTGTTTTTTGTCATATCTGTTATACTTCTACAAGCGTCTAAAGTACTACAAATCCCGTAATTGTCTAATTTTTTTTGATTTCTATTGTATTAGCTTGACTGTTTTTAGGTCTTTTTGGCAAATTTTGTCTTTCTTGTGGTGGTATTTGATGAAATCGTGGCTCGTTTAAAACCTATCCGTATGACGCGGCAACGATAGTAGTGGAAAGGACGGGGTGGGGCAGCCCCTGCTGCAAGGAGTGGAGGGGGCGTAGGGACGAAGCCACCACCACGACTATGCAGCAGGAGGCTGGTTCGCCTCGGACTTGCAGCGGATAGCGTGTCTGCCGCCCATATTCTTGTATTCATTGATGGACAATTAGCTGGAACATTAAATGTAAGTATGCAGGAACGAAAAAAAGCGATTTTCTCCAAAGCAGTCGTAACTTAGCCCACTTTAGTGAAAAATCAAATGAAACGAATAGCGGTATATGGTAGTACGGGTTCGATAGGGACGCAAACGTTGGAGGTGATTCGTCAGAATCCTAGTCTTTTTTCGGCAGAGGTGATTACAGCTTATAATAATGCAGATTTACTTATTGCTCAGGCCAAAGAGTTTAAACCCAATATAGTGGTGATTGCGAATGATGCTCACTATATGAAGGTGTCTGAGGCCTTGCAGTCGCTTCCTATCAAGGTGTATGCGGGAGAAAAGAGCTTGATCGATGTGGCTAGTTCGGATACGTATGATATGATCATGGCGGCTATTGTGGGCTATGCGGGTTTGCAATCTACTTTGGCAGCAATCCGAAGCAATAAAGCGATAGCGCTTGCCAATAAGGAGACTTTGGTGGTGGCTGGAGAGCTGGTGGCTGAAGAGATTATTCGAAATTCGGCTAGCTTGATACCCGTAGATAGTGAACATTCGGCAATCTATCAGTGTTTGATCGGTGAGGCTTCCCATACGGTCGAAAAAATTATACTTACTGCATCCGGAGGGCCTTTTTTGGGTAAGAAAACGAATTATCTGATCAATGTAAAAAAGGATCATGCTCTACAGCATCCCAATTGGACGATGGGGGCAAAAATATCTATTGATTCTGCCAGCCTGATGAATAAAGGGCTTGAGATGATTGAGGCTAAATGGCTGTTTGGCCTGGCGAATGAGCAGATAGAGGTATTGATTCATCCGCAGTCTATCATTCATTCTATGGTACAGTTTTCGGATAGTAGTGTGAAGGCGCAAATGGGCTTGCCGGATATGAAATTGCCTATTCAATATGCGATGGCTTATCCAGATCGTATTGTGAATGACTTTAAGCGTCTTGATTTTAAAACCTATTCCTCCCTGACTTTTGAGACGCCGGATGTGAAAACTTTTAGAAACTTAGCTTTGGCAAAAGAATCGATGTACAAAGGAGGCAATTCGCCTTGTGTGCTCAATGCCGCTAATGAAGTCGTAGTGGACGCATTCCTAAAAAATAGGGTAGGCTTTTTGGAAATGAGTGAAATTATAGAATCTACACTTGAAAAAGTGGCTTTTATAGAACATCCCACTTTGGAGCAGTATATCGATACTGATACAGAAGCTCGTAGAGTGGCCCTTTCACTTATAAAATATTAATTAATAAATAAATTTTCTTAGACATGTTACTTTTAGCTATTGACTGGACCATGGTAGGTATCAAAGCCGGCCAATTGATATTGGCACTGAGTATTTTGGTGATACTTCATGAATTTGGACACTATATCACCGCACGGTGGTTTGGATGTAGGGTAGAGAAGTTTTATTTGTTTTTTGACCCATGGTTCTCATTGTTTAAAAAGAAAGTAGGTGATACTGAGTATGGTATAGGATGGCTTCCATTAGGCGGCTATGTGAAGATATCGGGTATGATAGATGAAAGTATGGATACCGAGACGATGAAGCAGCCACCCAAACAGTGGGAATTCAGAAGCAAGCCGGCATGGCAGCGACTCATCATTATGCTGGGAGGGATTATCATGAATGTAATCGTAGCGATACTGGTATATGCAATGGTGCTCTATGTATGGGGCGAACAAAAGGTGCCGGTGTCTTCGATGAAAAACGGAATCACCTTTCAGGATAGTATTTTCTATCAGATAGGTTTTCGCCAGGGCGATAAAATAGTGTCGGTCGATGATAAGCCTATTGAGTACTACGATCAACTGACGTATGCCGTGATCACAGGTACTAAGGCTACTGTGGAGCGTAATGGTGAATTCATTAATTTGCCATTTCCGGAGAGTCTTTTGGGCGACTTGATAAGTCGCAAAAAAAGTGGTACACTCTCACTCGATCCGCGTGTGCCGGCTTATCTGGCTTCTTTTGATGGGCTCAATCAGACAACACCTGCTATGGCCGCCGGTCTGCAAGGAGGCGATTTGATTTTGGCTATCGATGAACAGCCCCTTACTTATTTTGATGAAATTAGAGGTTTATTGCTCAATGGTACTTCCGATACTGTAATGCTGAGCGTACTCCGAGGACAAGATACGCTATTGATCAAATCGGGATTAACAGATGAACGAAAATTGGGTATCATACCCATCATCTATGACTGGACAAAAATGGACAGCATGGGGCTGGTAAAACTAGTCAAAAAAGAATATGGCTTACTGGCAGCTATACCTGCCGGTGTATCTAAAACGCAAGAAAAATTGGTGATGTACATCTCTCAATTCAAAAAAATATTGAATCCAAAAACGGGAGCTTACAAAGGTTTGGGTGGTTTTAAAGCTATTGCCAATGCTTTTCCGGGTGTATGGGATTGGCAGTCGTTTTGGAGTATGACCGCTTTTCTGAGCATTGTACTTGCCTTCATGAATCTATTGCCTATCCCTGCCTTGGATGGTGGGCATGTCGTATTTACGCTCTACGAAATGATCACCGGACGCAAACCCAATGAAAAATTGTTGGAATATGCCCAAATGGCCGGTATGATTTTCTTATTGTTACTGATGCTGTATGCTAATGGTAATGACTGGTTTGGATGGGGTAAATAGTATCAGGTATTATTGATAGCTTAACTATTACAACAATTGCACTTTATGTCTAAACGTGTCATTATCATAGGTCCTGCACATCCTCTACGAGGTGGTTTGGCATCGTATAATGAACGATTAGCACGCGAATTTCAATCACAAGGTCATCGAGTATCGATTACTACTTTTTCTCTTCAGTATCCCGGCTTTTTGTTCCCCGGTACAACACAGTTTTCATCCGAACCGGCACCCGCCGATATGCAAATAGATGTTGATATCAACTCTGTCAATCCTCTGAACTGGTTTCGCGTAGGCTATAAGCTCAAAAAGCAAAAACCCGATTTGATAGTAGTACGCTATTGGCTTCCATTTATGGGGCCTTGCCTGGGTACTATACTCAGAATAGTACGTAGCAATGCTTATACCAAAGTAGTATGTATTGCTGACAACATTATCCCACACGAAACACGACCGGGAGATAGCTTATTTACTAAGTATTTTCTTAAACCCATTGATGCCTTTATCACTATGAGCGAAAAGGTAATGGCCGATTTGAAACAGCTAAGTCCCAGACCGGCTCGCTTTGTAAGCCATCCATTGTACGACAATTTTGGCGAAATAGTGGAGAAAAGTGTGGCACAAGCTCACTTACAATTGCCATCCGACAAACGAATCGTTTTGTTTTTTGGTTTCATACGTGCCTATAAAGGTCTCGATATATTGTTCGATGCCATAGCGATTCTAAAAAAAAATCATTTACATCAACTCTCAGCTATACGATTTTTGATAGCAGGAGAATTTTATGAAGACAGTAGCTCCTACCTGGCACAAGCCAAGAGTTTGAATATTGAAGAGTATATCTTGTGGCATACTCACTTTATACCCGACAGCGAAGTAAAATATTATCTGAGTGCTGCAGACTGTGTGGTACAGCCATACAAACATGCAACTCAAAGTGGTGTAACCCCGCTTGCTTACCATTTTGAAGTGCCAATGCTTGTCACCCGAGTTGGAGCACTTGCGTCAATGGTGCCTCCGGGAGTAGGCTTGATTGCAGAGCCTTCAGCCGACGATATTGCCCTAAAGCTTCTTGAATTACTCAACAAAGATGTCAACCTAATGCAGACCTGTATTCGCTCTGAAAAGAATAAATACACATGGTCTAATATCACCGATGCCGTCTTATCTTTGGCACACACTTGTACACTATGATATACCGAAGCAAAGCACCCCTGCGTATAGGACTGGCAGGAGGAGGAACCGATGTGAGCCCCTACAGCGACCTATATGGTGGCGCTATTCTCAACGTTACAATATCGCTCAGTGCCCATGCTACCCTTGAGCATACAGTTGATCAATGCATCACCCTTCAAGCCTTCGATCGTGAAGAAACATACCGCTACCCCTTAAGCAATGAATTGCCTATCGATGGGCAGCTCGATTTGCTCAAAGGTGTGTATAATAGAGTACAAAAAGATTACCCTTTTGCCACACAGGGCCTTCGCATATCTACCTTTGTCGACGCGCCTGCTGGTAGTGGTCTTGGTACATCGTCTACTCTGGTCGTAGCTATTTTGGGTGCATTTGTCGAAATGCTAAAGCTGCCACTAGGCGACTACGATATTGCAAACTACGCCTATGAAATCGAACGTAATGACTTGAAACTTGCAGGTGGCAAACAAGATCAATATGCGGCTACTTTTGGTGGAGTCAATTTTATGGAATTTTTTGCTGATAATAAAGTCATCGTAAATCCACTTCGCATCCGTCAAGAGTATCTTCATGAGCTTGAAAATAATCTGCTATTATTCTATACTGCTACAAGCCGTGAAAGTGCAACCATCATTAAGGAGCAACAAAAAAACGTAAATCAAAACAACGAAAAATCCATAGTTGCCATGCACAAACTCAAAGAGCAAGCGCAACAAATGAAAGAGGCATTGCTTAGAGGAAAACTTCACGAAATAGGCGAAATACTCGATTATGGATTTGAACAAAAACGCAAGATGGCAGCCAATATCAGCAATTCGCACATCGAAGAGCTCTATGACATAGCCAAGCGTGCCGGTGCCAGCGGAGGCAAGATAAGTGGTGCCGGTGGAGGCGGTTTTATGATCTTTTATTGCCCTGCCAATACTCGATATCAGGTAATCGATAGCCTTAGCAAACAGTCAGGGATTATACGTCCTTACTCCTTTACCAAGCATGGTTTGGTCAGCTGGACTATCTAGCATTTAGCCGACAATACAAAAGGGGCGCTACTTTACTTTTTATTCTGAAAGGGAACGAATTTTATGAATCAACGATTTTTTTGGGGCGGCAGCCAGGCTCTTTGTTACAAGTCCTCGCTGCTCAGCCAGGGCTACCGGGCATGGCAGTAGCTCCGTGCCTCCGCTCTGCCATACCAGGTATCCCTATGCTTCGCCACTGTGGGCTTTTCACTGCGATCCTTGCCGCATGTTCTTAGTTTGATTAGTATAGTTGTGGGTATTCTACATCATGGTGTATCGCTACACTATTGTGTATTTAGAGGCAGAACTATGTTTTACTGAGGGTGAGTGGAATTTTATTGTTTTATGATTTTGGCTGATGGACTACGATTTGAGGAAAAGGAATTTCTATGCCTTCTTTATCAAAGCGTATTTTCAGTCGCTTGCGAAGTTCACCCATCACGACTTGCTTCTCCAATGGTTTTACTTCGCCCAATATTTTGAATATAATGGCCGAGTCTGCAAAATTTTGGATACGCAAAAATTCAGGTTTTTTTAGAATGCGCTCTTTCCATTCGGGATCTTCATACAGCTCGTCGCCAACTTCATTGACGACACGTATCAGATGTTCAATGTCGGTGTGGTAGGCTACACCCATATCGAGATTGATACGAGAGAAGTATTTGGACATGTTGGATACGATTTTTATTTCGCCATTAGATACATGATGTACTGTGCCTTCAAGATCACGAAGGGTGGTCATACGCAATGAAATGTCTTCGACCGAGCCTCTGGCCATACCGAAGTCCACCCAGTCGCCTATCCGAAATTGATTTTCGATAATGATGAATAGCCCTGCTATGACATCTCGAATGAGGTATTGGCCACCAAAGCCCACTGCAAGGCCCACTACACCCAAGCTGGCAAGTATAGGCCCTACTTGTACGTTGAACTCCTGGAGAATCATGATAATGGTGATAATGGTGAGTACTACACCGGCAGCCCCTTTGAGGATACGAGCAAGTGTGGTTTTGCGTTTTAGTTCTGAATCTCTTACGATAGGGTCATCGGTATCAGGATCACGCATAATAGTTTTCTCAATAATTTTTTTGAGAAGGTAAGAGGCAATGAATCCAAGGAGGAGAATAATACCAATTTTGAGTCCATGGTCTGCTATCCAGGGACCTACATTGTTCGACCATATATCTACAGGATTCTTGTGAGTAATGGATTTCATAATTACAAATGTAGTGGATGATATGAGTATCGGATAGGTGTTGATATGTAAAATTTACCTAAAGAGTATGTTTTGTAAAATGATAGAGGTAAAGAGATATTCGATGGATAAGTAGGGATCATGGAGGGGCAGTGTGTTAGTCAGCATGGATGATGACCGATGTAAATGTCGATGCAAGCTAGCCGAGATCGGAGCGGTATCCTCTGCCATCCGGCACGGTGGCAGAGATACAAGCGGAGAGCTCGAAGTGGATGACTTAGGTATGTCGATGAGCTCCTAAAATAAAAAAGCGAAGCACTAGGCTTCGCTAATTATGTTGAGGTATCAGATTATGATTTTAGTACTTTGCTTTGGCATACAAAGTTTGTTTTTGGGATTTCTGTTTTGGCAATGGCATTGAAACCTCCGGCTATTTCGGTAAAGTTGCGATATCCTCTTGCTTGTAATATAGAGGCAGCCATCATGCTACGATAGCCTCCGGCACAGTGAATGAAAAAGTGCTCTTGAGGATTGATATCGCGAACCCAGTCGTTGATATAGCTAAGAGGTTTGCTATACGCATCTTCTATGTGTTCGGCTGCATATTCGCCTTCTTTTCGTACATCGATTACGATGCTTTCTCCTTGTTTGAATGTTGTTGCAAATTCGTCGGCATTGATGCGGTGTATGGTGTCAATTTCGTGATTGCTATTTTTCCAGCTTTCGAAGCCACCTTGAAGATGTCCGAGAATATGATCAAAGCCTACTCTGCTGAGACGTGTGACGGTTTCTTCTTCGCGGCCTGCTTCTGTGACAAGGAGTAGAGGTTGTTTTACGTCTACTATCAGAGCGCCTACCCATGGTGCGAAGTCACCATTCAAGCCGATATTGATTGATTGTGGTACAAAACCTTTCCAAAATTCATCGCTGCTTCTGGTATCTAGTATCAAAGCACCTGTTTCTTCAGCGGCAGCTTCGAATTCGGCTGGGCTGAGTGCTTTCATACCGTTGTGTAGTACGGTTTCGAAGCTGGTGTAGCCTTTTTTATTCATGGCTACATTCATCCCAAAGTAGCCTGGAGGAGCGGAGAGCCCATCAAGAACGGCATCGATGAAGGCTTCTTTGCTAGGTTGGTTGAGAGCGTAGTTGATTTCTTTTTGGTGGCCAAGTGTATCTACGGTTTCTTTCATCATATTCTTGCCGCAGGCACTTCCGGCTCCGTGGGCTGGGTAAACAATTACGTCATTGGCTAAAGGCATGATTTTATTCATGAGGCTATCATACAGGAGCCCGGCAAGCTGCTCTTGAGTCAGGTTGGCGGCTTTTTGAGCTAAATCGGGTCGGCCTACATCTCCAAGAAATAGGGTGTCTCCGGAGAAGATTGCATAATCTTTTCCATGTTCATCTATCATAAGATAAGTGGTGCTTTCCATGGTGTGGCCTGGGGTATGCAGGGCTTTAATAGTGATGTTTCCTATTTTGAACTCTTGGTTGTCTTCGGCAATGATAGCGTCAAACTCCGGCATAGCGGTTGGCCCATAGACAATCGGTGCATTTGTTTTTTTGCTGAGGTCTATATGGCCTGATACAAAGTCGGCATGGAAATGCGTTTCGAAAATGTATTTCAGTTTTACACCATCTCTATCGAGTCTATCGATATATGGTTGGATTTCGCGTAGCGGATCTATGATCGCTGCTTCGCCATTGCTGGTGATGTAATAAGCTCCTTGAGCTAAGCATCCGGTATAAATTTGTTCAACTTGCATAGTGTATATTTTTTTAATACGGCAAAATTCAGTTTTTCTATTCTATTCAATTGTGACATATGTCACCGGTATGAGTTAACAAATTTAAGGTAAATTATGATAGTGTCGTTTCTTGAATGACTAATTGTTTGTAAGGTATTTTTTGAATTTTGCTTTTTATCCATCGTTTAAAGTTGAAGATACTAAGCACATTATTGAGGATTTGGGTGTCTTGCTCGGCTTCTAAGGAGTTGAGAAGTTGATGCCAGATTTCATTATTATTAGATTTGCTTTTTATACCTGAAATTTTGTGAAGGGTACTAACTATATTTTTTTCGAAGTTTTGAGGATTTTCGCTTCTGTAAAAATAGCTGTATGAGGTATTGTATTGATTTTCGAAAGTTAGCCAATCTTTTTTGTCATAAAGTATAGTTAGTAGAAATAGGTTGGCAAATGAAATTTGTTCTACACGTAGATGGTCATTGAGGTTGTTTACGGCATATTTGGTGTAATAGAAGGCATTGTTATAGTCTTCGAGTACAAAGCATGAAATGGATAAGGACAGGTATACGGTTCTTTTGAATTCAGTATTGAGGTAATCTTCCCATTTAGATAACTGTTTCATTGTGTATTTGACGATAGTTTCTACTTTGTCATAGTTTGCTATTTTATGATAATATCTTACAAGAGTAAGGTGTTTTATAGTATCGTAGTAATAGTAAGTAGGAGTTTGCTTAATATGAGATCTTATATCAAAATTAAAGACACATTCGAAGGCTTCAAATCGCATGGATGATACAGCAGAATATGAGAATATATATAATGCCTCTAGGTAGTTTTCGGGGTCAAATGTAATACGTTTTGGAGTGCTATGCCATTGATGTATAGATTCTAGAGCATGATTGTATGCATCAGGTAGATTTTGTAAGTATTTTAGCGTAGCTAAAGATATATTTTTGAATTGTTGTTGAATGAAACTGTTTTTGTCGCACTCGATATTTTCAAGTTCATTCAATAAGTTGTTTACTCTTTTTTGATCATTATTGCTGAGCCTGAAATGACTTTTGCTTCTGAGAGTTCTACTTTCGATAAATAGTTGTTGAAGTTGTATGGTTTTACTGAATGAAGTACTGATCTCTTTACTCAATTGATTGAGTTCCAATAGCATTTTATAGCTCACATTATTCGTTTGGTACCATATGATTTTACGAAGTTGATCTATGAATTTTTCAGTCAGACCATAGTTTTCATATTCGCGTAAATAATTGATCATTTTTAGGGCCATTTTATTGGCTCTGTCCGTGAATTGTTTTTCTCTTAATAATTTCACAATATATAGTTGTTTACTTGCGAAAGAATCGAGGTCATCGTCGAGGGCATAGATGTAAAG
>DAIUCL010000041.1:0-17513 GCA_036846185.1 Chitinophagaceae bacterium | reverse complement strand
TGAAATACAGACTATTCAAAATTTTTTTATGTTAAAATATTTAATTCTCCAATCAACAAATAGAACAAATACAAAGTAATCAATAACCAATTATTATAAATACAAAATTCGAAGGATATGCATATCCTCTATCCTACTAATAGTTGACACTTCTCGATGAAATATGATATTTTTTCTCCTCACCCTTCCATACCATCCCACAACTTTACGTCTAATTCATCTTGACACTCCAGTGCAAGAGTTTCAATAGTCTTCTCTATAACTGGATGATAAAAATAGGGCACTAATTCCAGCATTGGCAATAGTGCAAAACGACGTGCATGCAAATGCGGATGAGGAATAATCAATGAATCTTCAATGACAATTTCCTGACCATAAAATAATATATCAATATCAATAATACGGCTATCCCACTTGATATTCCGTACTCGCCCCATCGTCTTTTCAATATCCAAGCACGCTCTCAACAGCTCTAATGGTTTCATAAACGATTCTATTTCCAATACTTGATTCAAAAAACTTGCCTGATCTGTTTTACCCCAAGCCGCAGACTCGTATACAGAAGATGACGCTACAATATTCCCGCATCGATCTTCGATGCGAGAAGCTGCCTCACGAAGATAATCACTCCTTCGTCCGACATTGCCACCTGTAATTATATATATACCATTCATGTATTTCAAACAGTTGAGTTGGATACAATTAGTAAATTTGTAAGCAAGTAATATCAAAAAAAACAAAAAGCATCGTATTTTCTTAACTTTTTTTATTTCGTCTTTTATGAAACAATTTTTCAAAATGGTTTTTGCTACAATGGTAGCTATCGCCCTATTCACTGGATTAGTATTTTTCTTCTTTACTATAGTCGCTATCAGCTCCGCTGCCAGTAGTGATAAATCAGAAGTCAAAGACAATTCCATACTAGTCATTGACTTAAACAAAGCTATGACCGAGCAAAGCCAAGATGACAGATTCCCCATGCTCGGTAGCGATATGGAGGCTGCATATGGCCTCAACGACTTACTAACATCTATTAAAAATGCAAAAAATGACGCTAAAATCAAAGGAATATACCTCAAAACAGGAGTAAGCCCCAATGGATGGGCCAGCTTGCAAGAGTTACGAGAAGCGCTTGTTGATTTTTCCAACAGCGGCAAATTCATCCTTGCCTACGGCGAAATTTGCGACCAAAAATCGCTCTACATCAGTAGCGTATCCAAACAACATTTTGTAAACCCGGTAGGTGGAGTCGAATTCAATGGACTTAGCATCTCCGGTATGTTCTTCAAAGGCGCTTTGGACAAACTCGACATCAAAACAGAAGCTTTCCATTGTGGCCAGTACAAAGGTGCCTACGAACCATACAAACTCGAAAAATACAGTGAGCCAAACCGTTTTCAACTATCCGTACTACTAAATGATATGTATGGTGAATTCCTAAAAGTAATCAGCGAAAAAACCGGAAAAGACTCTCTGTACCTTGCTACAATGGCCAACTCAGGTGTCATCAAATTTCCTAAAAATGCTCTCGAAGAAAAAATGATAGATGGCATCCTTTACGTCGACTCAGTAGAATCCATACTTAAAGAAAAATCAGGAATAGCAGCTAAAGACAAACTCAACTTCATCAACCCTGATGACTACGTATCTGCCATAGAAACCAAATCCAAAAGCAAAGACAAAATAGCTATACTGTACGCCGACGGCGCTATCTACGACGGCGAAGGCGACGAAGATATCCACTCCAAAAACATTACTAAATCAATTCGAAAAATAGCCGAAGACAAAGACATAAAAGCAGTCGTACTTCGTATCAACTCACCAGGAGGAAGCGCACTCGCCAGCGAAATCATATACAAAGAACTAAAAAACCTTCAAAAACAAAAACCCATCACTGTAAGCATGGGCAATTATGCAGCCAGCGGAGGATACTATATAGCATGCGCCTCCGATAGCATCTTCGCCGATGCCAATACTCTCACTGGGTCTATAGGCGTAGTGGGCGTCCTCTTCAATATTCATGATATGCTCAAAAATAAACTAGGTGTCACCTCTGACCAAGTCAAAACCGGCCCCTTCGCTGACTTCCCTAATCTCACTCGACCAATGACCGAAACAGAACGCAATTGGATACAATCCTACCTCGATACCACCTACAATACCTTCAAATCAAGAGTAGCTTCCGCTCGCAACATGACCATGGAACAAGTAGAAGAACTCGCACAAGGACACGTCTACAGCGGCAAACTAGCCAAACAGATAGGACTCGTAGACGATCTCGGAAATAAAGACAGAGCCATCGCTAGTGCCGCCTCTCTCGCCAAACTCAAAGATTACAAAATCGAAGAATTCCCAAAACCCATCAACAAATTCGAACAAATCCTCTCCAACATCGTAGGGAAAAAAAGAGAAGAAGCCGCAATCAAACGCTTTTTGGGTCAAGACTATGAACTCTACCAAGAAATCAAAAAAATCAGAGAAAACAAAAATATGATTATCGCTCGCATGCCCTGGATGGATATCCAGTAATCATTTCCTTCTGTACGGATTTTGCACATTTGCATTCATTACCCATTTCGTACCTTCACAATCTATGACTACCATCGACACACACACACTAGCATCTTTATTACCCGCCGACTTCTCCCCAAGCTCCAGAGTATGGATTTTCCAATCCTCCCGCAATTTTAATGAACAAGAAATATTAGAAATCAACGAACAACTTTACCAATTCTACTCACAATGGCAGTCGCACGGTAAAGAGGTAAAAGGTTGGGCATCTTTACTCTTCTCTAGATTCGTTGTCGTCATCGCCGACGAAACCGCCACCGGAGTCAGCGGATGCAGTACCGACAGCATGACCCGCATCATCAAAAGCTTCGAAAGACAATACCAAATAGACTTCTTCAACCGCACCACCCTCACCTTCCTGGTCGACGGCAAAACAGAATCACTCCCCATGCAGCAAGTAGCCTATGCACTTCAGCAAGGCTACCTACAAACCGACACCTTACTATTCAACAACCTCGTCGAAACCAAAGAACAACTCCTCTCACACTGGCTCACACCCCTTCATCAAAGCTGGCTATGGCCGCGCCTCACCAAGCCCAGCAGCTAAGACCACATCATCCATTCAAGCTACCATTTGCTACCACCCATTCAAGTACAAAATATATCAGGGGCATGCACGGCTGTCCGCTCCTAGTCCTCGAAGGGCACACTGTGAGGCATAGTCCCGGCGGTGGCTTCGTCCCTCCGCCCCGCTAGGCCTTGCCTCACTAGCATGCCCTTCTGTGGGCTATCCACTACCATCCGGCTGCCACCCGGCATAGCAACACCTATCATCCAACCCAACAACTATCATCACAGATCATAGCTCATCAACAACACCCAACACACTAACCTCATTTCCATACACTCTAACGAAAAACAAAACCCATCACACACTACTCTCTCTCACCTTAGTTCTTCATACACAAAATCTATACAACACCCCCCTTCCATACCAACACAATGCACTACCTTTGCCAAAAGACAATATATGAAAAACATATTGTACATATCAACACTCCTTCTCCTGCTCAGCAGTAACTCCTTTTCACAATGTGCCATTTGTACCAAAACCGCCGAAAACCTCGACGAAAAAAGTGCAAGAGGACTGAATGGAGGTATTCTATACCTGGCCTTCATGCCCATTACACTCATTAGCATCATCGGCTACCGCTGGTGGAAATACAATCGACAAGGCTAACATACACATACATCACCTCACAACTTCCCAAAGAGATATCAAACAGGAATGAAGTCCTAGTCCCACAATCCCTCGTAGCGTGAATCTAGCTCCATGCTTTTCACTGCGTTTTCCTTGTTTTTCAATATCTTTACCCGATTTTTATCGAATGGACAACGAATTATTACTCACTGCATATACTCACATGATGACTGCCAGAGCCATGGCAGACATCTATGAAGAAAATAGACCCATCTGCAAATACGTACACAGTACATCCAAAGGGCACGAAGCGATACAACTCGCCGTAGGATTACAACTGCGCCCCTTTGACTATGTCAGCCCCTACTACCGCGACGAAAGCATCATGCTCGGCATGGGCTGGCGCCCCTACGAGCTTATGCTTCAGCTCCTAGCCAAAGCCGACGACCCCTTTAGCGGTGGCAGAGAATATTATAATCACCCAAGCTCCAAACGCGCGGAGCTACCCAAGATCATACACCAAAGTAGCGCCACTGGTATGCAAGCAATCCCCACTACAGGGGTAGCACAAGGTATAGCCTATATTGAACAAATGATAAAATTAGGCGAATCCATTTCTCAAACTTATATCACACAAGTCGTCGAAAGACCCGTAGTAGTATGTTGCTTCGGCGATGGAAGTATCACAGAAGGCGAAGTCAGCGAAGCCTTTCAGTTTGCCGCTCTCAAACAGCTACCCATCATCTACTTAGTAGAAGATAACGACTGGGGCATCAGTGTCAGCAGCGATGAAGCTCGCACTATGAATGCCTACGAATTTATACAAGGCTTCAAAGGCATTGAACGACTACAAGTCGATGGCAGCGACTTCCAACAAAGCTACGAATGTATTGAAAACGCTATTCATTACGTACGTACCGAGCGAAAACCAATACTTGTTCATGCCACCGTACCTCTTCTCGGCCATCACACCAGCGGTGTGCGCAAAGAATGGTATAGAGGCGAAGAAGACTTAGCCAAACATGAAACTGACGACCCCGTCATAAAACTAAAAGAAATACTTCTCCAAAGAGGTGTCTCATCTAAGCAACTGGAACGTATAGCAGAAGATCAAAAAAGCTTTGTAGCCAACGAATTTCATCAAGTTACTCAAGCCACCGATCCTGATCCTGCCACTGTATCCATGCACGTATTTGCCGACACTCCTATCACCGAAGAGACAGGCCTGAGAACTCCTAATCAAGGCGAAAAAGTAGTCATGGTCGATGCTGCATTACACGCCATAGAAGAGCTGATGCGCAAGCATCCCGAATGTTTATTTTATGGTCAAGATGTGGGGCGACGCTTAGGAGGCGTATTTCGTGAAGCAGCCACCCTAGCCCAAAAATTTGGCGACCATCGTGTTTTCAACACCGCTATTCAAGAGGCATATATCATAGGCAGCACTATCGGCCTCAGTGCCTTAGGATTAAAAGCCTTTGTGGAAGTTCAATTTGCCGACTATATCTATCCGGGCATCAATCAATTGGTGACGGAAATCTCCAAATCATGCTACCTCACCTGTGGCAAGTATCCCGTAAGTATGGTACTCCGTGTACCCATAGGCGCTTATGGAGGCGGTGGCCCATATCATAGCGGAAGCGTAGAAAGTATCCTAGCCAATATTAAAGGCATCAAAGTAGCCTATCCTTCCAATGCCGCCGATCTCAAAGGGCTTCTCAAAGCCGCCTACTACGACCCCAATCCGGTAGTAATGCTAGAGCACAAAGGACTCTACTGGAGCAAAGTACCCGGCACCGAAGAAGCCAAAACCATAGAACCAGATGAGCACTACATACTACCTCTAGGCAAAGCAAATATTGTATTAGAAGCCGACGAACTACAGATTAATCATGGCGATAGTCTTTGCATCATCACCTACGGAATGGGAGTATATTGGGCTAAAAATGCCGCGGCAAGCTTTGCCGGAAAAGTAGAAGTCATCGACTTACGCACATTATACCCGCTCGATGAAGAATTGATCTATCGTTCTGTCAAAAAGCATGGTAAATGTATCGTGCTTACAGAAGAGCAACTACGCAACTCCTTCGCCGAAGCACTAGCCTGTCGCATCCATCAGCATTGCTTTTATGACCTCGATGCGCCGGTTCGCACCATAGGTGCTATGGACTTGCCTGCCGTGCCAATGAATACCACCCTCGAAGCAGCTATGCTACCCACCACCGAAAAGGTAATCGAAGCCATAAATCTATTACTTGAATACTAAATTGTATCCAATCAACGCATTCAGCACTAATTACATATCACTTTTATTATGAAATATCTGATAGCCGGATTGGGAAATATTGGAAATGAATATGTCGAAACCCGACACAATATTGGCTTTGATGTATTGGACGTGTTCGCTGCAAAACACCAGGCCTGCTTCTCTACCGATAGGCTTGGCGACATCGCCACTCTAAAAATCAAAGGTCGTCAGCTCATTCTTCTCAAGCCTTCCACCTACATGAATCTCAGTGGCAAAGCCATTCGATATTGGCTAGACAAAGAAAAAATACCTGTAGAGCATCTACTCGTTATCGTAGATGATTTGGCCTTTCCGCTCGATACCATCAAATTAAAAAAGAATGGCAGCGACGCGGGGCACAATGGCCTCAAAAGCATTCAGGAATGCTTGGGTACGTCCGAATACCCTCGCCTTCGATTTGGCATAGGCAATCAGTTTCCCAAAGGCCGACAAGTAGATTTTGTACTCGGCCGATGGACCGACAACGAAATACCTACTGTCAACAAAAAAGTAAGTGCTTGCGGCGAAGCGATTGAGAGCTTCGTGACCATAGGCATTGAACGCACCATGAATCTATTCAACAATATCAAATATTAAAACCAATGAAAATTTTCTGTATCGGTCGCAATTATGTAGATCATATCCAAGAGCTACAAAATGAAATACCTAGCAGCCCGGTCGTGTTTATGAAACCGGCCACGGCATTACTCTCGGATAATAAACCCTTTTTCTTACCTGACTTTAGCAAAGACATGCACTTCGAAGGCGAACTCATTTTACGTATTGGCAAAACCGGCAAAGCCGTCAAAGAGAAATTTGCCCTCGACTATATCGACGCTGTAAGTGTAGGTATCGACTTTACGGCACGCGATGTTCAAGATCATCAAAAAGCCAAAGGCTTGCCATGGGAAATAGCTAAAGCCTTTGACCACTCGGCAGTGGTAGGACCATGGCAAAAAGTAGATAAAGAGCGTTTGGAAAAACCTTTTCACTTCACCCTATCGAAAAATGATACTTGTATGCAAGTGGGCGACACCTCTTTGCTGCTTCATCCTTTAGCTCGTATCATCACATACCTTTCTCAATACTTCACGTTACAAACCGGTGATATCGTCTTTACCGGTACGCCCAAAGGTGTGAGCTCGGTTGCTATAGGCGACTCACTCACGATGAACCTGGAAGATCAGCCAAATATCCTCCGCTGTGATATCAAATAATGCGTGAGTTACTTTAATACTCACTTCACGATTTACCATACTTTTCTTGCAGAAAATGGATCGTGTGACTCATCAATTTCTTAAGTACATCTAGATCTATATCGCTCAGTTTCTTGACATAAATACAGGCTTTGCCCATTTTAAATTTGCCGAGTCCTTGCAGAAGATGCTCATGCTCCGCTTGACCACTGTATACGTACAATGATATCGCTGCTTTGCGAGGCGAAAAACCGATAAGAGGCCAATCCCCTTCCTGCCTACTCCGCTCTGACTTGTAATGATACTTGCCAAATCCTATTATGGAGCCACCCCACATTCGAGCGGCTACTCCCGTTTGCTCTTGCATGAGTCGAAGCAAGGTCATGCTATCTTGTCTCTTTTGGTCTGTATCCGCATTGGTCTGTATAAATTCCATCACATCAGTATCATTTTCTAAGGTTTTGAGCTTTGCCATTTTTTTAAATTTTGTGAGTTAAATATACTACTACATCACCTTATTGCAACCCATTGAAAGGGTATTTTATTTTTTGGTGAGGCGGCAAACACGCTTTTAACGACAAGTCCTCGAGAGCAAGCGTAGGGCTGCTATGCTGTGGACTATGCTCCTTGCATCCGCTTCGCCACTCCATGCATCCTTAGGCTTGCTCACTTTTGGCTTTCTGTTTAAATCGTTGCCACACGGTACGAGGTAGCCTATCGTTTGGATGATAGCGTTCGCTTTTTTTATCATGTTTTGTACTTACTTATACAGACTATCATGTGGTATCATAATATATGTGAGTATCATCCGCGTGAGGGATAGTAGCGGATACCCCGCATACCGAGAGGCCTCGGGCCGAATCGGGAGAGGAGTAGAAGCGAAAAGCCCGACCCTTAGGGGCACGCCCAGATATGAATCTTCTGCATTTGCTATTTGATAAATCGAATACAAAACGGGTATCGATAGAGCTTGCCTTCGCTGGCTCGCACTGCTGCTACGATGACTAGTATCAGATTAATAAGCGATAATACGATCAGCATCAATATTCCTATCAGCAAGAGAATTAATATACCTGAGATGATGTAGCAAATGATGAGTGTTATCTGAAAATTGAGCGATTCTTTGGCATGGTGCGATACAAATTCGGAATCTTTTGCTTTGAGAATATAAATGATGAGAGGGGCTAAAATCGGAAAAATAACGGTGAGTACATGACAGAGTATGGCCAAGGTTTTTTCGTCTGCTGTGGGCAGGTTGACCGGTACTATTTCTTCGCCCAGTAGTTTGTCTAGTTCCATATAATTAGTTTAAAGGTTTCCTCTTGCGGCTTGCTCCAGCTCTAGTGCTTCAAACAGGGCTTTGAAATTGCCTTTGCCAAAACTTTTAGCGCCTTTGCGTTGAATGATTTCGAAGAACATAGTGGGGCGATCTTCTACCGGTTTGGTAAATATTTGGAGGAGATAGCCTTCGTCATCACGATCGATAAGTATACCGAGTTCGCTGAGTGGTTTCAAGTCTTCGTCTATCTGCCCTACACGTTCTAATACATGTTCATAGTAGGTGCCGGGAATCTTTAGAAATTCGACTCCTCTCGCTTTGAGATTGGTGACCGTCTCTATGATATTGTCGGTAGCCACAGCGATGTGTTGCACCCCCTCGCCTTCATAAAAATCCAGATACTCTTCTACTTGACTTTTTTTCTTTCCTTCGGCTGGCTCATTGATCGGAAATTTCACATATCCATTGCCATTACTCATTACTTTGCTCATAAGCGCACTATACTCGGTAGAGATATCCTTATCGTCGAAGCTCAATATGTTTTTGAAACCCATGACGTCTTCATAAAACTTCACCCAAGGATTCATCTGATTCCACCCTACATTACCTACACAATGGTCTACATACTTCAGGCCCACGGGCTGTGGATTATACTCGCTGGTATAGGCTACAAAACCGGGCATAAAAACGCCTGTATAATTTTTTCGTTCTACAAACACGTGCACGACTTCACCATAGGTGTGTATTCCACTCATGCGAACTTCGCCTTGAGTATCTTGCAATGTGGTAGGCTCCATGTAACTTTTGGCACCACGCGCCATGGTTTCTTCATAGGCTTTGAAGGCGTCATCGACCCACAATGCTAATACTTTCACGCCATCGCCATGCTTCTTGTGATGCTCGGCAATAGGATGATCCGAATGAAGAGGCGACGTAAGCACCAGACGAATTTTGTCTTGCACCAGTACATAGGAAGATCGATCTCTCACACCTGTCTCAGGACCGGCATAAGCCAAACTTTGGAATCCAAATGCTGTTTTGTAATAATGAGCAGCTTGCTTGGCATTGCCTACATAAAGCTCTATATAATCGGTACCTAGTAAGGGTAAAAAATCAACTGTCGTTGCAGTATGTGTATCTGTCGCTGTGATAGTGTCCATAGTACTTAATTCGTTTGTGCAAAAATAATAGTATTTTTACGGATATATAGTCATTTTTAATTGCTTTTATATCTATCATTGTAAATTATGAAATTTTCTATTGCTATTTGCGGAATACTGTCGATTTTACTAATGATGTCATTAAAATATGCTACAGCCAATACGCCAGTATCGGGCAATGTATCGGGACAGTGGACTACGGCAGGATCACCCTACTTAGTACAGGGCAATATCAATGTAGCTGCAGGCCAGACCTTATCCATACAGCCGGGTGTAGAAGTGATCTTTGAGGGATTTTATCGATTTACGGTCAATGGGCAATTAAGAGCCATAGGCAATAGCAGCTCTCCTATTGTATTCAAAATGAATGATACCACCGGCTGGCACAATGATATCTCTCAGTCGGGTGGATGGCGTGGTATTCAATACAACCCATTTGGTGGTGGTGGCACTGATTCGAGCGAACTTTCGTACTGTACCATACAAGATGTGAAGCATGGGATCAATGGCACTGCCAATGGCATCAATGCACTCAATGTCACCTACCGAAGTTTGAAAGTGAGCTATTGTATTTTCCGACATAATCAAAGCAGCGCTAACCAAAGCGATGGCAAAATCATCAATGTAACCCTTCAAGCTACCCAGCATTTTGACATGCAACACTGTGAAATATATGACAGCAAAGTACGAATCGCTGTAGTGTTTATCAATGGCCCGGCCACAATTAGTCGCAATACCCTGCATCATAATACCGGCGGCAGCACCTTTTGGTCTATACTCAGCGAACTTCTATTTGCAGACAATGAAGTGCATCACAACACGCATACGTTCGACATGACTGCGGTAAAAGTCGATGGCGGCCACAATACACTAGCCAACAATCGCATTCATCACAATACAGCCGATAGAATGGGAGCGATCACATGCACTATGGGTAAAACAATCATTGAATCGAATTTCATCTCAAACAACAATACCCTTCAAGGCAACTGTGGCCCTACCGATGGCGGTGGGGGAATCCATTTGTCTCACAACAACAACGGCATATGGGATAGCACCCAATACATCGTTCGCAACAATATTATTGCCAACAATTATTGCGCATTCAATGGTGGAGGCATATACATCTACGACTGTAAAGCCCATATAGTCAATAATCATATTATCAACAATTCTACTCAGTTTGCCGGACCGGGACTTTATAATATAGGTTCACAATCGAAATTATTTATTAAAAACAATTTGATTTATGGCAATGGCAACAATGGCCTCGTGCAGCAGCCTCAGATCTACTTCTTGTCTTCTCACAGTATTTGGTTTGACTACAATTTTATACAACACCCTTTTTATCAAAGTGTACTGATGAATCTGCCCCCAACCTTGGTTGGCGACACCTCTCATAATCAAATAGCGAGTAATCCATTTTTACAAAATCCTACCTTGAGCAATCACTACCAAGAGGATGCTTTACCTCACAACTTTAGCATCACTCCCCTTTCTCTCCAGTGTATCAATCAGGGCGATACTACAGGGGTACATTTTTCTGCCACCGACTATATCGGCAATATCAGAGTACAAGGACAAAACATCGACATTGGGGCTTACGAAACCAACATAGAATCGCCTCTTGCTATTGAGCTATCCTACGATAATCAGGTGATAAAGATCTACCCTAATCCGACACAGAATCAATTGCATATCTATTCCGACACTCAGGCACCAATGAGCTATTCCATACTCACTCCTCAAGGCAATACCATTGAGTCGCAACCACTTGATTTGACTCAAAAAACCATTTCTGTTCAGCACTTAGTAAGAGGTATGTATCTATTACAGCTCAGCAGCAAACAGGGCATCACAAAAATTCCATTTGTAAAGTATTAAGACCACAAGAAGTTCATCGTCCTATCTTGCTTGAGCCACTTCGTGCTATTCGCTGTATCTGCCCTGCTGCATCATGTCTTGAATAGTTTCAATATCAGGAGTAAGCAGGGCAGGATGCCGCTGCGATCACGACTATCTTTCATCGTCTTACACTTCACTCATCTACAGTCGTGCTAACATAGTATCAATATACGATTATGATTTTTTATTAAACAACTTTACCACTACTCCACCCTGCAATATCGCCTCAGGCAAGAAGAATCGCCTAAAAATAATCCAACTTTTACCTACACCAAACTCACTATAAATACCAATATTGCGGTGAGGAAAATAACGAATACCCGTAGTAGCCTCCAAGCTGATAGGTCGAGGTATATCATATCGAATATTGAACATCGAGGTGTGCGCCTTGGTATATGATTGTAGCCGGATGAGCCCCCTTCCATATCCAAGACCTGCATACATATCTACCTTAGCACGCTTGAGATAATGATAATTGACTCGCAACATACCTGAAAGTTCCTTACCAATAATACCTGCTTCAAACTTACGATACCTTACTTCAATGGTATCCCAGCCATCTTCCATCCACGCTACCTGGCTTCTACTGTATGCACCATTGATATTGACACCCCAGCGCTTCGATAACATATACTCCGCCTTGAAAATAATAGGGCCATATCCTTTTACGAACATATCGTTGCCATAAGTCCTTCCGGTAAAATAGGCTTTGAGCACTTCACGTCGAGTAACGGTCGAATCCGAATTGATAATATTACGAATCTTTAGATAAGACCGAATTATACTAGGTGCTCCATAACCTGCACTGAAAACCAAATTATTGGCATCCACTGCACTTGACTCCGTATTTTTGTACTTCTGAGCGTTGGTAGTGAACGTAACAAGAACAGCCAGAGCAAGAAGACAAACTGTGTATTTTATTCGAAACATGTTATTTTAATTTTTCATTTTGATGATGTCTTGAATGATCTCTTTGATTTTTCTTTTCAAAATTTTTTTGCATAGCATCCGTCAGGTTTATATTACATTGATTTGCCAGTGCCGTAAGCACCCATAATACATCGGCAAACTCATCTGCCAATTCTTTATTCATGTCAGACTCCTTTTTACTCTGCTCGCCATACTCCCTCACCATGATACGAGAAAGTTCACCTACTTCCTCCATCAATATTCCCAGATTGGTAAGATGATTAAAATATCTTACACCCGTAGTGGTTATCCATTGGTCTACATCCGATTGTAACTTATCTAATGTCATAGTGCACTAACTTTTTTGTTCATAATATAGGCTATTCCACTTGCTCTATCTTTCATTTTCTGGCTGATCTCCCCTTCAAATAATTCGTCTACGGTTTGCTTAAAATACGTAATCCAGGTTTTGAAATGACTGTCCATGAGGGGTGATTTTTGGTGTAAATCCATATGAATTTTCATGACATTTTTGGCATAATCATTGGTATCAAACAGTATACTTGACCAAAAATGAACTAAATGTGGCAAGTGTGTTTGCAAATTCAGCTTAGCTACATTGGTAAACAAGTACCCAATACTATCATCGTTCAATAGCTTGTCATAAAAAGCTGACATCACTTCATAAATGTCATTATCATTCTCTATATCTCGTTTTGTCATATTCTTATCTTAGAGTCGATCACAATAGTCACCGGACCATCATTTACCAAAGATACTCTCATTTCTGCACCGAATAATCCGGTATGAATATTTTTTTTCAATTCCTTCTCCAGATGTTGCTTCATTGATTCGTACAGAGGCTTGGCATGTTCCGGCCTGGCAGCTTGAATAAATGAGGGCCTGTTACCTTTCTTAGTAGAGGCATGTAAGGTAAATTGACTTATCAGTAATATATCCCCATCTACTTCTTTTATACTTTTATTCATCAGTCCTTGTTCGTCATTGAAGATACGTATTTGTGCTATTTTGTTGCCGAGCCATATTACATCGTCCGAAGTATCAGCTTGCTCCACGCCCAATAATACAAGTAGCCCTTGCCGAATGGCACCCAATATATGTCCATCTACTGATACACTGGCATTAGATACTCTTTGTATGACTGCTTTCATATATTCTGTATACTTTTGTGAAAATGCAAAGTAATAACTTACTCACCAAAAAAGACTTATCGAAGGAAGTAATCATCACAAGTGCCAGAAGTGGGGGCAAAGGAGGACAACATGTAAATAAAGTAGAAACAAAAGTGATTGCTAAATGGCATGTAGAACATTCGCAACTGGTGAGTGTCGACGAAAAAAAGATTATTGCAGAAAAACTTAATCGTCTGATTAATAAAGAAGGCTATTTGGCATGTGTCTCTTCGGCCTATAGGACACAACTTGAGAACAAAATATCGACGATAAAGAAAATAAATGATTTGATATATACTGCCTTAAAACCAAGCAAAAAACGAATCAAGACTAATAAGCCCCACTCAGCGATTGAATCCAGAATGGAGAACAAGAAAAAACATAGCGAAATAAAGAATTTGCGAAAGCGGTATAAAGAAGACTACTAATCGCTACCAATTCACAAAGGCTTTGTTGAAAATATCATCGGCCAACTGTTCGGAGATAGACGCTATCAGTTGATTTTCGACGGTCTGTATGTTTTGCGAAGAAGGAAAATCGGCAAAACGAGTAAAGGTCTGTGTGAAATTATTTTTAGTGTTCAATTTGCTAATGAACTCTATCTCTACTGCGATGGTGAGTCTATTTCGGGCAGAGGTTTCGGTACCGGTGATTGACGCTACCGATATTTCATACTGCGTTATTTGACCGGACATTTCGTAATCTACATTTTGCGAATTGAGCTGTGCTAGGGAGGTTTGCGACAAGATTCTTTGCCTCAACTTATCCGTAAAAACAGCACTCAAATTCGGAACAATGTTGCGTGCATTATTTTCAATAAATGCGATATTGATCGTTTTACCTTCTACATTGGCACCGGTGAGGCTATATATTTTACAGGAGCTGAAGCAGGTTATGTAAGCTAATAGTGCCCAATAAAACGCTTTATTCTTCAATATCATATTCTTTTATTTTGCGGTACAGTGTTCTTTCTGATATACCTAAATCGATGGCGGCATCCTTGCGTTTATTTCTGTGTTTTTTCAGAGCTCGCATGATAAATTCTCTCTCTCTCTCGGCCAGGTTGAGTGTTTCTTCTACTTGATGTACTGTAGTGACAGAATCATTGGACATGGGGTCGTTGTAAAAGATTGGGGTGTTACTTAGAGTATCTTGAGAGTGAATAGGAAGTGGCATGAGCGTTTCAGTACTTTTCATATCATTGATATACGTTCCGGCTATATTGGGATTTTGCGCTATTTCGACAAACATTTTTTTCATTTCATTGACGTCCTTTTTAAGGTCAAAAAAGAGTTTGTACAAGATATCTCTTTCGGTGGCAAAATCGCTATGATGCTCCTGCATGGAGGGTATGAGTGCCGGCATGTTGGGCATGTTGTATTGTGGCAAAAATTGTATCAATTGATTTTTGTCTACGATTTTTTCTTGTGCAAGAACCGAGAGTTGCTCAGCAATATTTTTTAGTTCGCGGATATTACCCGGCCAGCGATAGTTCATGAGAGTGTACTTTGCTTCATCGGTGAGTTCTATAGGTTGGGTTCTGTATTTGTCGGCAAAGTCGATGCAAAATTTTCTGAAGAGAATAGGGATATCCTCTTTTCGTTCACGCAAGGGAGCCACACGAATAGGAACGGTACTTAGCCTATAATAAAGGTCTTCTCTGAATTTACCGGCTTGTACCAAAAGTAGCAAGTCTCTGTTCGTGGCGGCTATGACTCGTACATTGGTTTTTTGTACTTTGGATGAGCCTACTCTTATATATTCGCCGGTTTCGAGTACACGAAGGAGTCTCGCTTGTGTACCGAGTGGTAGTTCTCCAATTTCGTCCAGGAATATCGTTCCACCGTTGACTGTTTCGAAATAACCTTTTCGGCTTTCGGTGGCACTGGTAAAGGATCCTTTTTCGTGGCCAAAGAGTTCGCTGTCGATCGTACCTTCCGGTATAGCACCACAGTTGATGGCTATGAATGAGTTGTGTTTCCGGGTACTTTGCGAATGGATGATTTGGGAGAACACTTCCTTTCCTACACCACTTTCGCCTTGAATGAGTACACTCAAGTCGGTGGCGGCTACTTGAGAAGCTACGGATAGGGCAAAGTTGAGTGATGGGGCATTGCCAATGATGCCAAACCTATTTTTTAGGGATTGAAGTTCTGAAGTTGTCAACATAGTCGTATGACAAAAGTACAGCAAACCTGCGATTTTGTCATTTATTATCTGTTAATCTATTTGTATTCACTTCATCATTGGGTAGTACAGACCGATGAGCAAAGAAAAAGACCCTGAAATTTAGCCGAGATCGCAGCGGTATCCTTCCACGCCTAGGAGCGTGGGAGATACAAGCGAAGAGCTCGAAGTGGCTGAATAGAGTTGTCGACGGTGAGCTCCAAGGAATTATTAGAAGTTGTGCTAAAATTTTGAATCAAAGCATATTCAAAACTAGAGTAGTATCAACCCAAAGGTGCTGAGGAGAAGTAATTGGAGTATAAAAATCACGATTCCAAATAGCATGGCTTTGCGACCAGAAGAAATTAAATGTCGGACTTGTATATTGAGTCCTATGGCGACCATAGCGAGAGTGAGTACAAATTTTCCGCTGTTTTCCATGAGATGGGTGAATGGGGGGGGAATAGCTATGAGGGATACCATTATGGATATGATTAAAAATAGTATGAGGTAGAATGGGAGTTTGAGATATTGCTTGATACCGATTTTGTTGTTTTGTGTGGTGAGGTATTGAAAAAACAGCAAGGCGGGAGACAAGAGAGCTACTCGTGCCATTTTGATGGTGATAGCGGCATCTCCTATTTCTTTGTCCATGGTGTAGGCTGCTCCGGCCACGTTGCCTACAGAGTGCAGGCTCCCCCCCAGGAGTAGGCCTTTGAAGGTGATACTGAGTGGGAATAGATTTAACAAGAAAGGTAAGGCTATCATAGCAAGGCTACCAAGTAGATTGACTACGGCAAGCGCTATGGCTGCATCATTTTTGTCTTTGGATACGAGTGGTGCGGCAGCCGCTATGGCAGAAGATCCACAAATGGCTGTTCCGAAGCCGGTAAGCCAGGCTGTGGTGTTGGGACATTTGAACCATTTGGATAATAATATGCTTAGAATTAGTACTACTATGAGAGTGAGTATCACGGTGGTGATCATAGGTAGTCCCAGTGACTTTATATTAGTAAAATTGATGCTAAAAGCTAAAAACACCACTGATATTTCGAGTAGTTTACTGCCGGCAAAAGAAAAGTCTTTCTGACAACTAGCTTCGAATGGGTAAAGATTTCCGGAAAGAACCCCTAGAAGAAAACCTATTAGTATGACGCTTAGTAGTGGCAACAATGCAGCCAAAATATATGATAGTAAGGTGATCGCCAGTATAAGAATCAGGGAATATTTGTGCGAAAACCATTGCTTTAACAAGTTCATCTAGTTGATATTTGACCGTCCCATTCACTGATTCCCCCTTCTAGGTTGAAAACATGATTAAAACCATTTTTTTTCATAATTGAAGCCGCTTTAGCACTCCTATTGCCTGAACGACAGTAAACAACATAGATTTTACCTTTGTCCAACGTGGCGATTTGTTTGTCAAAATCAGGATTATTGTAATCAATAAATACGCTGGCACCTTGTATTATCCCTTCTGCCACTTCGCCGTTAGAACGTACATCTAAAATTGTATGTTGAGGATGCATCGAAACGAACTTTTCCCAGTTTTTCCTCCCAGCCTCAATGCTGTCCGCTCCACCAGAGCTTGTACAGGCCACGAATAACTGAAAAAAGGTTAAAAATACGAGGATTAAGTAGTTTGGTTTCATTTTAAGTGATTTAGATAGCAAATTTAAACACTTAATTATAATATTATATTTTGT
>DAIUCL010000040.1:0-17571 GCA_036846185.1 Chitinophagaceae bacterium | reverse complement strand
CACCTATAACTTTATAATATTTTTTTGCAATTGCGGTAAAAGGCGTATTTTCGAAAAAATTATTTTACAAAATGAAAAAACTTTTACTATCACTATTAGCTCTTACCACATTTGGTACTGCTAATGCTCAGTTGAGCGATGGGTGCAAAGCCGAAAACTTTACCTTTACGGCACTCAACAACAATGGCCAATTAGTAGATCTTTATGCTTGGCTTGACTCCAACTATTATGTAGTACTCGATGTATCTGCTACATGGTGTGGTCCTTGTTGGAATTATCACAACACCAATGCCATGAAAGACGTATACAATCAATATGGCCCAGGTACGGTTGCCAACAAAGTACGTGTGGTATTTGTAGAAGGCGATGGCTCTACCCCCGATGCCGCTATGTCGGGTGGTACAGGTTCTCAAGGCAACTGGCTGCTCAATACCCCTTACCCAATGTGCAACCCTCCGGCTGCTTCCGTAAATCCTTTCAATCAAAATTACGAAATCGCTTACTTCCCTACCGTATATCTTATCTGCCCCGATAGAACGGTAAAAGAAATCGGGCAAATGTCAGCTGCTCAAATATGGGCTGAAATCAATCCTACTCCTCAGTGCGCACCCAAAATCAATGTGGATGTATTGCCTACCAATGTGACTGGCAAACTAATCTCTTGTACCGGTAGCTACAACCTCAATCTTACTCTCAAAAATCGTGGTTTCAACAACTTGACTGCTGCTACCATAACCGCCAGAAATGGTGCTACCGTTGTGACTACACAAAATTGGACAGGTAACTTGGCTACCTACCAAACAGCTAATACCGTTCTCAATATTACCGGTGCTGCCGCTTACGATTCGCTCGAAATCGAAGTAACAGCTGCAGGCGATCAAATCACTAGCAATGATAAATTTACCGTGTATATCGACAACTATACTGCAGCCAATGCCTCTTCATTGCCTTACAACGAAACCATGGATGCCGGAAACACAATGCCTTCCAAACTTGGCTTTGAAGACGTAAGTGCTCTCAATCTGTTTGGATTCTACGACGGCATCAACGGCACTACCAAAATGACCGGTGCAACTGGAACTCATACCAAAGCCGCTTTCATCAACTTCTATAACGTACAAGCAGGCAATGCCGGTACAATGGTTTTGGGTAATTACAATACCACATCTGCTACCAACTTCTTGTATCTTGATATCGACATCGCTTATGCTCAATACACGGCAGCTCAACCCGAAAACGACCGCATGGATGTAATGGTGTCTACCGACTGCGGTGCCACTTGGACTTCTGTCTGGAATCGTTCTGGCAACAATCTGAAAACAACCAATCCAATGACAAGCCCATTCATCCCTACAGCGGCCAACCAATGGGCTCACTACACCATTGACATTAGCTCTGTCAAAAACAATCCTAATGCATTAGTAGCTATCAAAGGAACCTCTGACTATGGCAACTATGGCTGGTTTGACAATATTAAGGTGGCAGCATCAAACACCCCTACATCACTCAACGAAATCAGCCTCGCCGCTTTGGATATCTATCCAAACCCTGCTCAATCTGAAATCAATATTAAAGGAATTTATGGTGATGCTCAATTTACTCTTGTAGATGTTCTCGGTCGTACAGTAAAGCAAATCAACGCTGAAGGTATCAACAATAACTTCCGCATCGCAGTCAACGAAATGACTCCAGGCAACTACTATCTCAAAATTACACAAGCAGGTAACACTGTTACCAAATCTGTAGTAATCGCTGATTAATCCAATTTGATCAAAACATTTATTCTAAAAAAGACTGCTCATTCAAGCAGTCTTTTTTTATGGATACAGTCAATCAGTATTGCTTTTGGAGCCAAGCCCCACATACACTATTTAGCCACTTCTTGCTCTTCGCTTTATCCCTTCGCCCCCCGCACAAAGGCACTTCAGCTTCGGGGATGCCGCTGCGATCAAGGCTAGTTTTCATCGTCTGATTTTCCTTCAGCAGCAAATCCGTCACTACTAATTTCGACAAGCACACAAGCTCAATTATTATCAAGGTATTTCTATCACAAAAACTGCATATGGTAGCTGTAAGATATCTATATAATGAAGATTGATAATATTCATAGAATCTTAACAACACTATAGGCTCTTATCGTGAAGCTCACATCTCACACCCTTAATTTTATCCTATATTTGCGCCACTTAATAAAAAGAAACTATGTTGCAAACACTCAAAGAAACTATCCTCAACCCTCAATGGTATATCGAAATAGGCGGTTTATATATGCTTTTGGCTGTAGTATTTGCCGAGACAGGGTTGTTTGTAGGTTTTTTTCTACCCGGTGACTCTTTGTTGTTTGTAGCAGGCATTTACGTAGAAGATTTGGCAAGAGAGTTTTTTAATGTTCACTACCTGGTAATTATGCTATTGATTTCTATAGCGGGTATACTGGGTAATTTTGTAGGCTATTGGTTTGGCTACAAATCCGGTCCTATGCTCTATAAAAAGGAAGACAGCTTCTTTTTTCGTAAAAAACATCTCGAAAATGCAAAAAAATTCTATGACAAAAACGGAGCATTTACCGTCATAGCAGCGCGTTTTCTTCCTATTATTCGCACCTTTGTGCCCATCGTAGCCGGAATGGTAAAGATGGATTATAAAAAATTTAGCCTTTACAATATCGTTGGCTCTTTTGCATGGGTATTTTCTATGATGTTGGCTGGTCATATACTTGGCAAGCAATTTCCTTGGATAAAAGAACGATTGGAAATCATAGTCATTCTCATTGTACTAGTTACCACCTTACCTGTTATCCTTAAATTTGTACTTGGCGGCAAAAAAGAAGACTACAACGAAGAAGATGATTAAAATTTTGACTTCAAGAATCTACTAATTATAAGATTAGATACAACAAAAAATTCAACAAGAAAAACACAATCATTTCTTTACTCCTAAGTCCACTGTCTTTTATTATCATCAACAACTATGGTAGTATAAATTTCTCTAATAGCGTTTTGCCTTTATTGTCCCTTGTCTTACCTATATTTGCACCTCAATTATTCCAATTTTATGGCACAAGATTTATATCAACATCCGGATTATTATTTGCTAGACGAACTACTGAGCGATGAGCACAAACTCATACGTGATATGGTTAGGGCTTGGATTAAAAAAGAGGTGAGTCCACATATCGAACATTGGGCGCAAGAATGTACATTTCCGGCACATCTTGTACCTCAGATGGGGGAGCTTGGTGTGTTTGGCCCTACGGTGCCGACTCAGTATGGAGGCGGTGGGTTAGATTATATTTCTTATGGCATCATGATGCAGGAGATAGAGCGCTGTGATAGTGGTATGCGAAGTACGGCTAGTGTACAGGGAAGCCTGGTAATGTATCCTA
Organism: Chitinophagaceae bacterium; assembly: GCA_036846185.1. Lineage (GTDB taxonomy): Bacteria > Bacteroidota > Bacteroidia > Chitinophagales > Chitinophagaceae > OLB11. The sequence goes on along the minus strand of DAIUCL010000040.1, from coordinate 14,186 downwards.
TCTTTGCCTATGGTAGTGAAGAACAAAAACAAAAATATTTGCCCAAGCTGGCGAGTGGGGAGTGGTTGGGCTGCTTTGGCCTTACGGAGCCCGATAGTGGTAGCGACCCTGGCAGTATGATTACGAATATTAAAGATGAGGGCGATCACGTGATACTCAATGGCGCCAAGATGTGGATTAGTAATGCGCCACATGCACAGGTTGCCGTGGTGTGGGCTAAAGATGAGCAAGGTGAAGTACGAGGATTGATCGTAGAGAGAGGGATGGAGGGCTTTACGACACCAGAGATTCATAGCAAGTGGAGCTTGAGAGCAAGTTGCACCGGTGAGCTGGTTTTTGATAATGTGAAGGTTCCAAAAGATAATATATTTCCGAATATCAAAGGTTTGAAAGGCCCCTTGGGCTGTCTTACTAAAGCACGTTATGGTATTGCCTGGGGCGCTTTGGGTGCTGCTATGGACTGCTATGATAGTGCCTTACGATACACCAAACAGCGTTCGCAATTTGGTAAGCCAATTGCCGGTTTTCAGTTGCAACAAAAAAAGTTGGCAGAGATGATTTCTGAAATTACCAAGGCGCAGCTTCTAGTATGGCGACTAGGTGTATTGATGAATGAAGGCAAAGCAACTCCGGCTCAGGTGTCGATGGCGAAGCGCAATAGCTGTGAGCTGGCACTCGACGTAGCACGCGAAGCACGTCAAATGCATGGTGGTATGGGTATCACCGGTGAATATTCCATTATGCGTCATATGATGAATCTGGAAAGCGTAATCACCTATGAAGGTACGCATGATATTCATCTGCTCATAACGGGTATGGATGTGACCGGATTGAATGCATTCAAATAGTTGTAAATTTCAACTAATCGTATTGTCCTATATCTAGTAATATTCTACTAGGGACATCTTCACATTTTGTTCTGATACAAAATCATCATCGCGATAGATGAGCATCTCAGTGATGGGCATAATATGTTCACAGGGTATTCCTCTTTTCTCGAGCGCTTTGATAAGTGTGTTTAATTTTTGCAAACAGTGTTGGAGCCTATCTAGATAGAGGCTGTCTGCTACACTATCGCAACAGTAATAGTAGCTTGTAAGAAACAACTGCAGATCGGCACTATCGTTTTTTGCTTGGCTCCATACATTCACTACACTATCAAGGGAATAAGCCAGACTTGAGTCTTGAATCAGATTGATCGTATCTACCAAAAATGAAATTGCAAATAGTGTGTCGCGATAGCCGGGTTGTCGTAGTTTTATATCCAAATGTACGATATCGGGTAAGGTGTCACTGTAAAGATTGACCGTTTTGGTATAGGTTCTGTAGCCGAGTTCTGTTACTTTTATTTTGTAAGATTTTCCCATCTGCAATGCATGCGTGTAGCTGGCATCCCCTTCATTGGATTGAATACTAGTGAGATATTGTCCTTGACTATTGTAAAAATCAATTTGTCTATTGGGTAGTTTAGATTTAAAATATTTGTCGTACACATATCCATGCACACAAAGTGTGGGAATAGGAGCGATATCGGATGACAAGGAAAACCTGTAGAGATCATTATGACCACGCGAATCGGATCTTTGACTTGCCAAATAGCCATACTTTCCTCTCGCTTCTACGATAATAGCACCTTCAAATGCTTCCGAATTGATCGGCGCAGGGAGATGTAAAGGTTTTTTCCAGGTGCCGTTTTTATTTTTTTTACTCACAAAAACATCAGAAAGTCCTAATCCGGGATGTCCGTCGCTGGCAAAATAAAGTGTTTCATTGTCGGGATGAATAAAAGGAGAAATTTCATTTCCGGGGGTATTGATGCTTGGTCCCAGATTGATAGGTTTGCTCCAAAAGTTATTTTCGAACCTAGATACCCAAATATCCATACCTCCAAACCCTCCCTCTCTATTACTCACAAAATAGAGATCTTTGTTGTCGCTACTCAAGCTAGCCTGACCTTCGTAAGCAGATGTGTTAATCGTATATCCAAAATATTGTGGCGAACTCCATACACTATCTTCTCGGTAGCTAAAGGCCAAGTCGCAGCCACCACCTTCTATGCCGTTTGGACTTCGCATATCGCATCGGGTATAAAAAAGATAGTTGCCATCGGCGCTCAGCATAGCCCCTCCATCAGGCGCTGAGGTGTTGGGTGGGTAACCCATATTTTTAGCTTTTTGCCACATTCCATTAGAGTCCTTATACGATACAAAAAAATCTTCATTACCATCTATCTTACGAGTAAATACAAGCATTGAATTATCGAGTCGGAGGGTGGGCAGGTATTCGTCATATATCGTATTGATGCTATCGCCCATATTATTCATCACGATATCGTTTCGCTTTTGCCGAACTACGATACTTTGTGTTTGTAATTTTTGAACTTTTAGGAGAGCCTGAGAGTTAAAGGTGGTATCAAACTCTTGTACTGCAAGTCTGTTGATGATACGCTGAGCTTCATCAAAGTAATCCTTACTTTTCATTTTGCCCGCCAAGGTAAGTAAGGGGTCAAATGCTTTATTGGGATTTAGTGCTATTGCGCTATTCGCAAAATGAATGCTATGTGTGAAATCCCTTTTTTCAAAATAGATTTCTGCCAGCCGAATCAAAGGGCGAATCTCTAGAGGATAGTCTACTGCTACACGTTCAAAACATACAAGTGCCTTATCTAATTTCTTTTTATCTAGCAGCGATTCACACTCATTGCAAGCCAATTTGAATGGACTACTATCCGTCTGACACACACCGGTAGTAGAAAAGGATGCCAATAAAAAAAGTATGAAATATCTCATCCAATACTTCATGAGATGCCACTCAGAGCCAAGACATTTGTGTAATACATTTATCATAGGCAAGGCAATAGACTAAAACGTATTTTTCCACATCATACTCTCTACTGGTCTATTAGGTTGGCCACTATATTTAGCACCCGTTTTATTATTATATTTCACTTCAATATCACCATCGACCGGAAAGTAAATCAACTGACCTATAGGCATACCTGCATATACACGCACCGGAAGCTTGACAGATATCTCCAACGTCCAATTGCCACAAAAACCGACATCGCCTTTACCTGCGGTAGCGTGGATATCAATACCAAGTCGGCCCGTACTTGATTTTCCTTCCAAAAAGGGCACATGCTCATGTGTTTCAGTATACTCTTCTGTTACACCCAAATAGAATTCTCCCGGAAGCAAGAGAAATCCTTCTTCTGGAATTTCAAAATGTGTTATGGTATTATGTTTTTTGGCATCAATTTCTTTGTCTACATAGGTTGCCATGTGTTTTCCCAGATGCACATCATAAGAATTACTCCCCAGACAGGATCGATCATAAGGTACAATTTTTATCGTCCCTTTTTCCATTTCCTCCAGTATACGTTTATCAGACAAGATCATATTTACACAATTTTCGACAAATGTACTAGATTCAAACACAGTTTTTGCATGTTTTTGATACGAATAAATGTAATTTTACTTCATGAAATATTTGCATGTCATTCTGATTATACTGATTAGTTCATTCTTATCTACTACAGCGGATGCAAAGAAGCCTTATGGTTCCGATTTAGGAATTGGCGTTAAAGGAGGGCTAAATCTCAATAAGACCAAGGGCGAAGGACTAACTGCCCAGTACAAAACTGATCCACATGTTGGACTGTTTTGCTACCTCAACAAAAGTCGTTTGGGATTACATATCGAAAGCATGTGGACACAAAATCATATCACAACGGATACTAGTTTTAGAGGCATTTACAAGCAATACGTCAATCAAATAATCGATAGTCTTCAAGTGGGCACGTTTAGATTTAGTACCATTGCCCTTCCTCTTCTTGTCAATATTAAATTCGCCGAATTTTTATGGCTTCAGGTAGGGCCTCAATTCAATGCCAACATTGCCGTAACCGATAAAAACAATTGGGTCAAAAGTGGACTTCAAATAATAGCACAGCAACAATATCATGCCGTAGCAGGCGTATGGATACAACTAGGAGGTGATTCGCCACTGCTCAAAGTCAATCTGGGAGCACGATTTATGATGAGCCTCAATAATCTGAACGCTCTCAACGAATCCTTACCCTGGAAAAACCAACAAATTCAGCTACATCTAGGTATAGGATATTAATCACTGATGAATATAAAAAATGCATTGGGGCGGCAGACACGCTTTCCTCTCCAAGCCTTGGCAAATCAGCCACTATCTGCATAGGTATGGCGCAAGCTCCGTCCCTCCGCTTCGCCATACCATGCATCTAGGGCTTCTTTGCCAAGGGCTTTCCGATGCAATCGTTGCCGCATTCAAGTTCTTACATGTATATCCATTATTCACACTCCATAATATCTTCACAAAAATGCCAAATTAAATATCATCTAAATTCATACAATTGCAAAATCAAACTATACATTTGCGTAACTAAAAAATAAACAAAAATCCAATGAATATCATCATCCCTATGGCCGGAATGGGCAAACGTATGCGACCACATACCCTTACAACTCCTAAACCTCTTGTCCCCATAGCAGGCAAACCTATGGTGCATCGTATCGTAGAAGATATCGTAAAAACAACAGATCAACCTATTGGCGAAATAGCATTTATCATTAGCAAAGCTTTTGGCAAAGAAGCAGAACAAAGCCTCATTGAAGTGGCCGCCAAATTTGGCGCAACCGGCAAAATATTCTATCAAGATACCCCCTTAGGTACCGCACATGCCATACTCTGTGCGTCCGAATGTCTGCAAGGCAATGTATTTATTGCATTTGCCGATACTCTGTTTAAAGCGAGCTTCTCAATCGATACACAAAAAGATGCCATCATCTGGACACAAAAAGTAGACGACCCATCAGCATTCGGCGTTGTAAAAATGAACGAACAAGGTCTTATCACAGATTTTATAGAAAAACCAACTGAATTCGTTTCTGATTTGGCCATCATAGGGGTGTATTATTTCAAAGACGGTGAAAATTTAAAAACGGAATTGCAATACCTCATCGACAATGATATCAAAATGAAAGGGGAGTACCAAATCACCGATGCCATGGAAAACATGAAGTCAAAAGGTCTTCAATTTTATAGTGATCAGGTTGAAGAATGGCTAGACTGTGGAAATAAAGATGCTACGTTGTATACATTACAACGTGTACTCGAAATCAAAAAAGAAAAAGAAACACTAGTGTCGGCAAATGCTACCATAGAAAATAGTTGTATCATCCAACCAAGCTTCATCGGCGAAAATTGCGTCATTCGCAATGCCGTAGTAGGACCCTATGCATCCATAGAACCAGGTGCTATTGTTGAAAATGCCGTAGTATCTCATAGCATAGTAGGACAGCACTCATCTGTTAAGAATTGTGTAATGACTAACTCATTATTGGGTAATCATGTAAATTGCCAATCAAAAGCTGATGAACTCAGTCTAGGTGATTATTCTTTTATCTACTAATGGTCAAAACCTTTCATTACGTCTTATCCATACTACTATTATTAGTAGGGCTGTCTGCTTGTAACACAGGCAGAAAAACATTGAGTAATAACTCTGTTAAAAATACCCCTACATCTAGCACTACCTCAAAGGGCTATCTACAAGAATCCAATCTGTATTTTGAAGCCGAAAAGGCAAAAATGACAGGTGACTTAAATGTCGCCATAGCTTTGTACAAAACACTGGTAGAATCTTTTCCCTCAAATGCCTCCGCACATTTTAACTTAGGAAGGCTGTATTTTTCAAAACAAGAAACAAGTAATGCCGAGAAACACGCAGAAGCTGCCTACCGTATAGATCCAAACAATAAATATTACGTAGACTTTTATTCTCAGGTATTACTTTATCTCAAAAAGAACAAGCAAGCAGAATCGCTAATCAATTCACTGGTAGACTCCAATCCCAAAGATGATGATTATCTATACAAAAAAGCTATGATGCACTTGCGAAACAAAGAGATGGATAAGGCCATGCAAGCATTCGATGAATTAGAAAAAAGAGTAGGGCTAATAGAAGAACTTGTAGTACAGCGTAAAAACATCTACCTGTCAATGGGTAAATTCGAGCAAGCAGCAAAAGAAGTCGAAAAACTTAGAACAGCCTACCCGGAATCGACTCAGTACATCGTAATGCTTATAGACATATATGACCAGAGCAAACTCACTAATAAGTCCAATGAATTATACGAATTGCTCGAAACAGACTACATAGAAGACCCCATGGCACAAGTAGCATTAGCGGAATATTATCTCAATAAAAAAGAAATGAGTAAATATCATAGCTTTATGCAGCGAGTCATGCAAAATAAGAATTTGGATGTAGAAACAAAAATCGGATTGTTGGTTCCATCATTACAAAAGCTCGATAATGCCAAAGAAGACGAAATAACCAGAGTAATAGAGTTGGCAAAAGGAATTTATACAGAAGCCCCAGACAACAAAGATGCTATTTCATTATTGGCTGATTTACTTCATTTTAATCGAAAAGATCAAGAAGCAAAGTATTATTACAACAAATATTTGGCGATCATTCAATCAAACTACACTATCTGGAATCAATTGATATCAATATACCTTGAAGAGGAAAAACCCGACTCGGTGCTTTACCTCAGCAATAAGGCATTGGAAGTTTTTCCCAATGAGCCTTTACTCTACTTTTATAAAGGAATTGTGTATCAACAAACCAAAGAATATCCTCAAGCACTAAAATCCTTTACTAGCTGCCTTGAATTACACCCAGAAAACCCGGCATTGATTATCCAATTATACTCTAGTTTAGGAGATTTGTTTCATCAACAAAAAGAATACAAAAAAAGCGATAGTATGTTCGAAAAAGCACTATCACTTGCTCCCGATGAGCCCGGTACGCTCAATAATTATGCTTATTTCTTATCCCTTCGTAAAGAAAACCTTCAGAAAGCAGAACAAATGTCTAGACGCTCTCTTGAATTATCACCTGATTCTAAATCATTTCTGGATACCTATGCGTGGATACTCTATCAATTAGGTCGTTATACAGAAGCAAAAAAATATATGGATAAGGCGTTTATCGCATCAGGTGATACGATAGATGCTACTTTACTGGAGCATATGGGAGATATTTTTTTTCAGCTTGGCGAAAAAGAAAATGCCATCAAATACTGGAAACAAGCTTTAGAAACAGATAAGGATAATACCTTACTTCAGAAGAAAATTAAAGACCGTACCTTGTATGAAGAATAATTTGCCGCCAGTATTGTTTGTTATATCTGTAATGTTATTAATGTCATCTTGCGATGTGGTAAGGCCTTATTTTATCAAAAATGAACGAAAAGAGGGCCGGATTGAAAAACGAAATGTACGAAAAACAGTGAGGGGTAATTTGATTACTGTAGTGCAGGATTCTTTGCTGTGGAATAAAGACATTAATTCAGAATCCAAAAGTCTCGAAGAAATCAGTTCTTACTTTATTGAGTCAAATTATATCCATTACAACACCTTTAGTTGCAAAGCTAAAATGCATCTGGAAGGACAAGGCAAGAAACAAACATTTACAGGGAATTTTAGATTATTGAAAGATAAATATATCTGGGTTAGTATTCAAGCTCCAATTATTGGCGAAGTGGCTCGTGTGATAATTAGCCCCGATAGTGTCAAAGCAATGGAAAAAATAAATAAAAGAGTCTACTTATACGCTTATAAGGATCTTCAAAAACTAATAAATCTTGAAGTTGACTTCAACACATTGCAAGAGTTGATATTGGGTAACCCTATTGCATGTGATGGCAAAGTGTATGAAATAAAAAATCTGAATGACATGGTGAATATATTGATTAAAGGAGATGATTATATCAATCAGCTCTCTTTTTTCAAACAAGACTCTACCATGAAGCAAATTCAATTACAAACCAACAGAACCGTTTCAACAAGCTCCGTACTTATTCAATATGGTCAATATCAGATTCAAGATACGATGCGAATTTCTACAAAGCGATTTTATAACGTTCAAGATGCTAAGGGCATGGCAGAACTTGAACTAGAAATAAACAAATTTGAATTCAACAAAGATATTGAAGTTCCTTTTGTTATTCCCAATGGATACAAAAGACAAAAATAATAGGTCATATTCAAAAGAAACAGAATTGTAAAGGCATACATATAATCCCTATGTAGAATCCATAATTATTAACTGGCGCTTTTTATGCTGAATTAGTTCAATAACTTATGTAAAGCATTACATAAACTATTTACAGAGGAGCTTGTGTCTTCAATGTCTTGTTCCTGTAATCTACAGAAATAATAGCGGCCAAGGATAGATAAAATAAACTCCCAATTTTATCCCGTTCAAGCAATTCACTGAAGAAATTATTAATAAAAACAGCAGCAACAAGGGAGAGCGCACATAGAACAATGGTTTGATCTCTTTTAGTAATACTTTGATGGTAAACTTTTTGGCCATACCAGAATATCGCAATTATCAAAATCGCATACAATATCATTGCTGGTATGCCTTGCTCCGTGAGCATAAATAAGAAGTAATTGTGTGTGGTAGAGCGCTCAGGATTACGACTAACCCACGTTCTAAATGAGACTACTGTGTACGACTTATAATAATCATAAAAGTTATTTGGTCCTACACCCGTTAAGGGTCTGTCTTTAGCCATGCGTATTGAGGCTATCCATCTATAATAGCGCTCTGCCGATGATAAATCTGTTCCTTGTATCGTGGCCATGATATGATCCTCTAGTGATTCATGCATGATCGTTTTTTCAAATTTAGGTTTGAAGTCCAAAAATTTATTTTGATTTGATAACCAATATACCCCCGAACCTACTAGTACATAAAATCCTAACATAGCAAAATGCATTAGCCTCCATTTCGAAAAAAAATAGGCCATGACAGAAAATAATACTGCCATCCAGGCCGCTCTGGAATAAGCAAGGTATACACCTACTAATATGCAAACCAAAAGAAATAAAGAAAAAAGCCACTGAATACTCAATTTTCTTGACAACATTATAGCACCCACACTCACCGGTAATAGACAGGATAATATAGACCCATACATCACATGATTTTGAAAAAAGGGCTGCAGCGGATCATGTGTCTTTTCAAAACTAAATCCTACTAGGCTGTGCCTATATGTAATTAGCAAAATAAGCAATAACATCGGAATTAGTAATAACTGTACCGAGCGAATAAGTACTTTGGTGTCTGTAAAAAATAATATCGGAAAAAAGAAAAAGGGTATTAAGTACCAAATTTTTTTTATCAAATATTTTGATGATAAAATCGGATTTTCTGAATAAAGTACACTAATCGCCGTCCAAATAAATGATGCGAGCACTAAAATCACTAGCGGGTTATTGCGCAGATATGTCCAATTTATTTTATTAAAATTGTAGAGTACAAAAAATAAAAAGCTTGCAGTTAGTAGCAACATTAGAGGTTCGTCTGGAAAATCCACCCCTACACGCAAAGTCTCTTCCAAATTGATAGAGATGGGTATAGAAAAAAGCAAAGCATAAAATCCAATTCGTACATCTTTAAAAAAAAGGAAAAGTAGAGGAGGTAAGAAGGCTGCTAGTACCAGTAATGGTTGCTGTATATAATATCCCAATAATAATGAAACTAAAAACAATATAGCTCCACTCCAAAACCAGACAATTTCTACATTGTGTTTTGATATATTCATTACTAGTTTAGCTTGTGCGCCTGACTCTTGAATATATCAATAATACAAGCAAGTATAATAGAAAATAACAAACTAGCTAAAAAAACTGTGATAACTCCAAGAGTCCTAAAAGGCCCCGACTTAGGTCCATAAGGGGATGCCCATTGCGTAACGTGCAACATTGGAAATCCATCAAAGGTGGCCGTTCGAAATTCATTGGCTAGTGAAAGATATTTTGCTCTATCCATTGCCAACTTATCTTTTACTTCTTCCAAATTTTGTATTAATTCTAATCCCTTTGCATATTCCAATCCGCTTGATTTGGGTGTAAATGAAAGGAGATTTTTTCTGCCGGGAGCGATGATATCGTATATGCCGTATTTTACTCTGGCATTTGCTAAGCTATCACTAATCAGAGCTAATGATTGGCTGATACTATCATGTCGAATCTCTAACGATAAGGCTAATTGATTATTGATTCGTATGTATAACTCCCTAAGCTGCTCTTCTATACGAAGTATGGCGGCATTCGTAAGTCTGTATGCTAAATCATGATCCTCATCGCTAAAAGTGATTTCAATATGCTTGTATCCGGATCGACTTACCTTGAAATTTTTTGAAAATTTCTTGTACAATTTCTGAGCCCCATTTTTATCATTGACTACATCAATTTTATAATGCTCTGCCAGCTTAAAAGAATCTATCAAATAGGAAATAACCGATGCCGAATTCGCAACCACTGTCGCTCTGTCTACTTCATTTTCTCCACCAAAATAATCAATCCAGTCTTGATTGGTTTCTCTAAACAAATTGATACGACCACTCATTACCGCAGATGCAGGAAAAAAAGCACCATAGGCCTCGTATGTGTTTTTTTGCATCATAAAATAGACCCCTGATATAAGAGAACAAGCCAAGGTGAATAGTATAATTTGCTTTTTCCACTTCAAACTGACCCTGACTATATCAAAAAGGTCAAACTTAAATTCAGTCTGATTCATAATATAAAATTGGGACAAATATATATTTATTCATGCACTAAACATTATTTAAATTGGCTCATATATTGCTTTAACTCGTTTTTATCCCACAGGCCTGTAATGTAGGCTAGACCCAAAGCTCCAATACCCGAAACTGACAGCGACCATATCATACTACCTATCAAATAATGTAATCCCCAAGACATACTTACACATAATCCAAAAAACAATACAAATCGCCACCACCAATAAGTTGGCAGTGTAGGTTTAAATCTCTGTATGGAAAACAAGATGAAACTTATGGATAGTAGCCATTGTGTGATAGTACATGACAAAGCGGCTCCTAGTTCACTCCATTGTGAAATCAAGATGTAATTCAGACATAAATTAACTAATACACCTATACTGGCAATTTTGAGTAACAACTGAATATGACCACCAGCCGTTAATAATGTAGCAAAAATATACATCAGGCAAAAAGCCGGAAAAGCACTAATTGTAATAGGGAAGAGTACCAAAAGATCCTGATAATAGTCTTTGTATAATAATGTCATCAATTCTTCACTAAAGACAATGGATACCGACAACATAAACAACGACACTACCAATAATATATTGCCACTAGTGATAATTATTTTTGAAATATCTATCTGCTGAGAAAGCAATCTACTGAATAATGGAAGTAATATCCCGGCAAACAAAAATCCTAGCATATTGGCCACATCCAAGATGCGATATGTAGATACGTAAAGACTATTCGCAGTAGCTCCGCTTAGTCGTTCCAGCATCAAGCTATCGCTACGAGTGTATATTCCCATGAGTAAAATTAGTAAAGCATAGGGTATACTTGACTTTAATAGAATTCTTATCTTGCTGACAGACAATTGTGAAAAATCAAACCTACTGTATCGAGTGATCACTATGATGAATCCTATTAGGCAGCTTGTCAAATAAGCCATAATCTGTATGCCTACAAACCACTCCAGATTAATACTGCTCTCCGGCATTCCAAATATCCAATATACACAGACCAATACTACCATTATTTTATCGATTATGGATAGAAATCCATCTAGCTTAAATTCTTGATGGGCAGATATGCAACTACGGATATACTGCAACATAGAATTGAGCATCTGAAGAATCCCCAACAAAAGCAAAAGATATAGCATTCTTCCCTCATAGCCTAAACTGCTTGCCACAATAAAAACAATAGCCAGATAAAGTCCACTTAATAAGAGTTTTGCCATTATCATATTAGGAAGATATTCTCTTTGAAAACTATGATTTGTGGATAACTGACGAGAATTATAGTTCGTTATGCCCATGTCTAAGAGTATGTTCAACATTACACTCAAGCTAAAAAGTGCATTATACATTCCATAGTCCTCATGTCCAACTCTAAATTGTACATTTCGATCCACTACAAATACCCATATCGGTTTTACTAAAACATTCACAATGACTAGGAAAATGATATTCGATAAAAAGTACTTTTTGAGCATCTGCAAGGGCGCATTTATGTAAATTATCTAAAAAGCGGAAAAATAAGCATCATAGTTTATACATTTGCCCAATTGCCATGAAAATTGCTGTCAATACTAGATTTTTATTAAAAGGAAAACTCGAAGGAATAGGGTGGTTTACTTACGAAATCATTAAACGAATCGTATTGGCACATCCTGAACACGAATTTATCTTCTTTTTTGACCGACCCTATGACCCCCAATTTGTTTTTGCACCCAATGTAAAGCCAGTAGTGCTGGCACCACCCGCTAGGCATCCATTTTTGTGGTATGCATGGTTTGAAATTTCGGTCCGTTTTGCCCTTCGAAAATTCAAGGCAGACGCCTTTGTCTCTACCGACGGCTTTTTAAGCCTGTCCACCTCTGTGCCTACTTTGCTCGTCATTCATGATTTGGCATTCGAACACTTTCCAGAGCATTTACCACTCAAATTCAAAGCTTACCTTCGCTATTTTACTCCACGCTTCGCTCGAAAATCAAAGCACATCGTCACTGTATCTCAATTCTCGAAATCTGATCTAATTAAATGCTACAAATTAAATCCATCCAAAATAAGTGTGGTCTATAATGGAGCTAACGAACAATACAAGCCCATACCCTTTGACGAGCGCGAACAAATCAAAACACAGTATGCCAATGGCTGCGAATACTTTGTGTTTGCAGGCGCATTGCATCCCCGCAAAAATGTCACTAATTTACTCCATGCATTTGCCTACTTCAAATCGAAGCAACGCAGCAATATGAAGCTACTCATTATAGGACGTTATGCCTGGAATGTACAAGATATCAAGTTAGCTTTTGAGCTACATCCATACAAAGACGACATACTACTCTACGACTACATGCAAGTACAAGAACTATCTCGTATCATAGGAGCAGCCTATTGTATGGTATTTGTTTCACTCTTCGAAGGCTTCGGAATCCCCATATTAGAAGCACTCAAATGCCAAGTTCCTGCCATCGTATCCAATACCTCCTCTATGCCAGAGGTAATAGGCGAGGCCGGAATCCTTGTAGATCCCACCAATATACAAGAAATAGGCGAAGCCATGCGAGCGATATATAAAGATGAAATACTACGTACCGAGCTCAAAAAAAGATCAAATGCACAATCCGCCAAATTCAATTGGGACAAAAGCGCTACCGAGTTTTACGATATTTTAGAAAAAAATATTCTTACTACATCTCATCTAAGCAAAGGATAAGTTACTTTTGACTCATGTCAAACCAATCCGTATCATACAATATTAAACTAGAACAATTTGAAGGACCCTTCGATTTGTTGCTATTTTTTATAGAACGCGATGAAATCGACATTCAAAATATTCCGGTTTTTAAAATCACAGCTGACTTTCTCGAATACATACACAAGCTCGAAGAGCTCAACATAGAACTCGCCAGCGAATTTATCCTCTTTGCATCCACCCTGATACGCATCAAAGCCAAAATGCTGCTCCCTCGCAAAGAAATAGATGAACAAGGCAATGAAATCGATCCCCGAAAAGAACTAATCGATAAAATACTCGAATACAAACGATTCAAAGAAGCCTCCGAACAAATGAAAATGCTAGAAGCCGAACGCGCTCTCCAGCAAAAACGTGGCAACGCACTCCGCGAACTGTCTACTATCGGCGAAACCATGAGCGAAGGCACCGAAATACAATCTGTATCTCTCTTCAAACTTTTTCAAACCTACGAAAAAGTAATGTTGAAAATGAAAAACAGACTTGAAAAACCCGAACACGTAGTCGTCAAGTACAACTATTCCATGGAAGGCCAAAGGCAATTCCTGATTGACTGGTCTGCCAAAGAAAAAAAGATTGCCTTCGAACGTATTTTCCAAGCCTGCGAAACCCGCATCCATGCTATATTCAACTTCCTGGCGCTCCTGGAGCTAGTACAGCAAAAGTACCTGACTCTTTTGGTAGGCGAAGGTCGCAACAATTTTATTGTAGAATGGAACGAACACAGAGTAGAAGACGAAACCAATAATGATTATCCGTAAACCTACCACAACGTAAGCTGGTTACGTACTGGGCATGGAA
>DAIUCL010000039.1:0-17759 GCA_036846185.1 Chitinophagaceae bacterium | reverse complement strand
CTCGAACACTATACACGACTCCTCTTCCAACGTGGCCAAGAGATGGCAGCCAAACAAGGACTCCTGCTCGTCGATACCAAATATGAATTTGGCAAAATTGACAATACCATCTATCTCATCGACGAAATTCATACCCCCGACAGTTCACGCTACTTCTACGCCGACGGATTCGCCGAAAAACTTGAAAAAGGTGAAGCCCAAAAACAACTATCCAAAGAATTTGTCAGAGAATGGCTGATCGCCCACAACTTTATGGGCAAAGAAGGACAACAAATCCCCACAATGACTGACGAATTTGTGCAACATGTGAGCCAACGATACATAGAATTATACGAACAAGTCACCGGACTTCCATTCGAAAAAAAAGACTGCACCGAAAAAGAAATCGAAGAAATTATCAACCAAAAAATTGAACAACTCTCACATTAAACGTATATTCATGGCAAATTATCAACCCCCATGGACATACTGCGATACTACCTCTCCGACATCAACAACGAAAGCCAAGCCTACTCCCGCATCCGAAAAGCAGTAGGATACTGTGGCTTCATCATCCCCACCTTATGTCTGCTACTTGCTCTCACAAGCCAGTGTAGTAGTACTTTGCTTCCCTCAATCAGCCACTACTACTACACCATCATCGGCGATATATTCTCCGCCGTACTATTCGCCCTTGGATTATTCCTACTACTCTATCGATCCGTATTCCAAATTAGTCATTTTCGACGTTGGGAAAACAGAATTACCAATCTAGCCGGCCTCATGGCATGGATAGTCGCCTTCATACCCACCGATCCCGAAGGCGGCGACTGCTACTTCATCGCTCTCACCCACGAATCCTACCTGAATGCATACGGATGGTGGGGCAATCTTCACCTCCCTGCTGCAGGCATCATGATCATATCTTTTGGCGTGATATCCGCACAGTTTTTTCCACGCAACTGGAAGACTGGCCAATACGACTCCGACAATAAAAAAATATACAAAGCCTGTGGCTACACCATATTTATCTCCATAGGAATACTCATACTCTACTTCGCCGACAGCAAACTTTTGGATGGCAAATTCCTCTCCAAACTAGAACATATCAAAATTGTTTTTCTCATGGAATGTGTGGCCGTCTTTGCCTTTGCTATATCTTGGCTCAAAAAAGGCAGAGCAGTAGGTGGTCTACTCCATGCATACGAATCGATGAAAAAAAGCTCTGAAAACGAAATACCTACCTCAAAATAATCCATCTACCCTCATCACATAGAGGGATTTTAGCCCTAAAATCCTAGTAGAAAAAAAGCTACAAACATTTACTGAATACCGCTATTTTTGCTCAATGAGTAAAATTGAACTACTTCAGCAAAAAATAGAACAGGCAAAACAAGGGGGCGGCGCCAAACGAATTGACGCACAACATAAGAAAGGAAAACTAACCGCACGCGAACGTATAGACTTATTGCTAGACGAAGGTAGCTTCGAAGAAATCGGCATGTTCGTCACACATCGAAGTACCGACTTCGGTATGGAGAAAGAACAATACCTGGGCGACGGAGTCGTCACAGGTTATGGCACTATTCACGGCAGACTAGTGTACGTATTCTCTCAGGACTTCACAGTATTCGGTGGTAGCCTGAGTGAAACACATGCCGAAAAAATTTGCAAAATCATGGATCTCGCCATGGAAAATGGCGCACCCGTCATTGGTCTAAACGACAGCGGCGGTGCCCGTATACAAGAAGGTGTAGTCAGCCTCGGTGGCTACGCCGATATCTTCTATCGCAACACGCGAGCGTCCGGCGTTATACCACAACTCTCCGCTATCATGGGCCCTTGTGCCGGTGGTGCCGTGTATAGCCCTGCCATTACCGATTTTATTCTCATGGTAGAGCATACGAGTTATATGTTTGTCACCGGGCCTAATGTCGTTAAGACAGTAACCCATGAGGAAGTTACAAGCGAAGAGCTCGGAGGAGCTGAAACCCACGCTTCCAAATCGGGCGTAACTCACTTTGCATGTAGCAACGAGCTCGACTGTATAGAACATATCAAAAAACTACTCAGCTATATCCCACAAAACTGTGAAGACCCAGCTCCCATCTACCCCTACGAGCCCACCGACGAAACCCGACGAAATCTCAATACCTTAATTCCTGAAAATGCCAATCAACCCTATGATATGCGAGATATCATTCATGAGCTGTGCGATCAAGATAGCTTTTTGGAAGTACATAAAAACTATGCCGAAAACATTATTGTAGGTTTTGCTCGAATCGCCGGACGTAGCATTGGACTCGTGGCCAATCAGCCGGCTTCTCTTGCCGGTGTATTGGATATCAACTCCAGCAAAAAAGGAGCTCGCTTTGTTCGATTCTGTGATGCGTTCAATATCCCTCTTCTAGTATTAGTCGACGTACCTGGCTTCTTACCCGGTACCGACCAAGAGTGGAATGGAATTATCAGCAATGGTGCCAAACTACTTTATGCATTTAGCGAAGCTACCGTACCCAAAGTCACCGTTATCACACGTAAAGCCTATGGTGGAGCTTACGACGTAATGAATTCAAAACACATTGGTGCCGATCTGAACTTTGCATTCCCTAATGCAGAAATAGCAGTAATGGGCTCCAAAGGAGCAGCCGAAATTATCTTCAAACGCGAAATCGATTCGGCTGAAGATCCCGTTGTCAAATTACAGGAGAAAGATGCAGAATATGCTGCAAAATTTGCCAACCCCTATGGTGCTGCTGCCCGTGGCTTCATCGATGAAGTAATAGTACCCGATCAGTGTCGTGCAAAACTTATCAAAGGCTTTAGCATGTTGCAAAATAAAGTTTGCAATATGCCCCGCAAAAAACATGGTAATATACCGCTGTAATGTATGCGACATGTTGTCTATAGGTACCTGTTCGAAAGCCAATCGTTCATTGCTATGTGCGCTGCACTATTAGCTACCGAATCCAGTATTATACTTTATGGCAATGGGCTTCCCATTTACTTTTTTCTCTTTTTCTTTTTCAGCACACAGGCTGTTTACAATCTCTATTACTACAACAATAGCAGCTTCCCATTAGCCAAGAGCCTGAGTATACTTTCTGGCATAGCGGCTATTACATTTTATCTTTTGGCAGGTTACCCACATCTACCGGTGCTTGCGCTTGCCTCTATCATAGGTATAGCTTACTTCATTGTCCCTTCTCGATCACCTGCTTATGTACAGTTATTTCGAATAGTATTACTAGCTGGTTGCTGGTATTTGATGTCGTATAGTATGGTATCGGGTAGTATTGGGCCTGTAAGCGGCTTAGATGTATGGATTCTTTTCAGGGCTACTACTCTGCTATTCCTTTGTTGGCTCTTTTTGCTCAAGGATGCTACTACTCCTCTTGGATCAAAATTTACATTGCTTACGCTGAGTGCACTAATGCTTGTAATACTCTTTATCTTATCTGTGTTACTACCGTTTTCTACCCTAAAGCATATCCCGTATTATACAACCTGTATATTATGTGTGTTGCATACAGGGATTCATTTCTTCTCTCGCCCCTCTTCATTTTATTATCTATGTTTGGTAGATGGCACTATTATGGTACAAGCCACGCTTACAATATGTATTCATTATTATTGCGATTTACTAACATTTACTATCTTACCTTCGTCTCAGAATCTAATTACCCTTTCATTTATAGTATAATGAAAACAGTATCTCATTTCATCATCACTTTAGCTCTAGCATTTACCTTAGCCAGCTGTAATTCCAATGCGCCGAAATCAATTATCGGATGGGAGCCTGTTTATGTAAGTACAGCCACGCTACATGCCATCGCTATCCATGAGCCACGTAGCACCCAATCTGCCGGTAGAATTTATAAATATGGTAATCAATACAGCTTTCAAATCGATAATGGCAATGGCATTCATGTGATCGACAACTCAAATCCGGCTCTTGCACAAAAAATAAAGTTCATTCAAATACCTGGTGTTGCTGACCTTTCTATTCGCAATGGAATTTTGTATACCAATAATGCCCAAGACTTAGTGGCTATATCGCTACAAAACATGCAGGATTTAAAAATCATCAATAGAATTGAACAAATCTTTCCGGGGGTGAGCCAACATGTACCTCCCGAAACCAATGCGTGGTTTATTTGCCCTGACCCCCAAAAAGGAACTGTAGTTCGATGGGAGAAAAAAATGATTCATAATCCAACCTGTAAAGCACAATGAGAAATAATGTATTCCTGATATTTTGGATCAGTCTTGGACTATTGCTATCCTGTAGCAAGAATAATGCAGTAGCACCCGGTAGCAACAGCAATAGTGTAGGTAAAGGAGGCTCGCTCGCTACCTTCACTATTATCAATGACTATCTGTACACAGTAGATAATCAGTATTTGCAAGTATTTCATCTGGAGCAAGGTGGGGCAGCTCGATTTGTCAACCGAGTGTATATTGGTATCGATATTGAAGCTATATTCCCGTTTAAAGACCGTTTATTCATTGCCTCACGACAGGCAATGTATGTGTATGACTTGGCTAATCCTGAGCTTCCTAGCTTTGTAAGTGCCACCTCACATTTTACGGGTTGCGATCCGGTGGTAGCCAATGATACCGTTGCCTTTGTCACGATACATGGTGGCAATCAGTGTGGTTCTACGATCAACGAACTCTTGGTGTATAATATCGTTCATCTTCAATCTCCTATTCAAGTGAATGCGATAATGATGCATCAACCTATAGGTCTGGGGCTACACGATACATACCTCTATGTGTGTGATAAGCAAAAAGGCCTGCATGTGTTTGATGTGCAAGATGCTTATCAACCGGTTTTGAAAAATATTGTGACAGGGCAAACTTTTATCGACGTGATTCCAGAAGGCGACTTGCTCATCTGCATGCTTGCCGATGGTATCGCCTATTATGATATCAGCAATCGCACAGCGCCGGTGTTGCTGAAAAAAATCAATTAATTGTACTTACTTCATTTGCGCCTCAGTGCATTGATGCAGCCATATAGTTATTCAGACCCCGACATCTAGCCGTGATCGCAGCGGTATCCTCTGGCGACCCTACAGGGCGACAGAGATACAAGCGAAGAGCACGACTGTAGCTCCATAGAACTCAGTGCGATGAGCTCCCCATTTACTCAAATTATCGGACAGGAATAGACGAATTCTATATGCGTCTACGCGATTTTTGTACTATGTTTGCCCAACATCTAAATATATATCTTATGAAAAATTCTACATTATGGATCGCTCTACTCGCTTTTCTCTTGACCACTCAGACACTTTTTGCTCAAACGCTTAAAGTACCTGCTGCCAGCCCACTTCAAACAGTCAAGCAAGCATTTGGACTTGGCGATATTACCGTAGAATATTACCGACCCGGCGCACGCGACCGTGTGGTATTTGGCGATGTAGTCCCTCTCGACAAAATATGGCGTACCGGTGCGAATGGCTCTACCAAAATCACATTTTCGGACGATGTAATCGTAGATGGCAAAGCACTCAAAGCCGGCACCTATGCCCTGTATTCTATACCCGGCAAGAGCACATGGGACATCCTTTTTTACAGCGACCTCAACCTCGGTGGCAATGTAAATGAATATGACAAAAGCAAAGAAGTACTGCGCTTGAATGTAAAATCGATGACCTTGCAAGACAAAGTAGAAACCTTTACCATCGACTTTAATACCATTAGCCAAACATCTATCAACATGGACATTGCTTGGGACAAAACGAAAGTTCGCGTACCTATTAAAACCGAAATCGACTCAAAAATGATGAAAAATATTGAGTCGGCTCTGGCTCGCGATACTCGCCCGTATTATCAGGCAGCATCGTACTATTACGACAATAATAAAGACCTTACGAAAGCACTAGAGTGGGTAAGTATAGCTACGGATCAAAACCCTAAAGCTATTGGATATGGCTACTCAAAGCTAAAATTCAAAGTAAAGCCAACAACAAAAAAGGTGCCGTAGAAGCTGCCCAAAAAGCCTTGGAGCTGGCTACAGCCGATCAAGATGATGCGTATATCAAACAGTCGCAAAAGATCATCAACGATAATAAATAGAATTATTTATTGTTTGACTTTCAGGGGCTTGCACGGCTGTTCGTTTCAAGTCCTCGGCTGCAAGCCCACACCGCATGGTCGCAGCGGGGGCTTCCGTTGGTCGCCTCGCTTCTCCCTGCGGTATTGGACTTGCAGCCTGTGGGCTTTCCACTACCATCCGGCTGCCATTGGAATACCGCTATCTTGAATATTATTTTACAAGCGGCTCATGATACTATACGATACAATGACGGATGACGAACTCCAATTCATACAGCAGCTGCATGATAAAGAAAGTCGTCTGTTTATGTCAGTCATGAACAAACTGCTGATAATAGCAGTCATTATCCCTATACCGGTATCGATACTTCATGCAGTGTATTCGGGAACTACAAGTCATATGTTTCGCATCTATATTACAGGGCTTTTGTATTTGATATTATTTGTTGGTATTGCCGCAACAGCCACTTACCTGTACCGTCTGCATCGATACAAAAAAGATGTACTTCACCAACAAAAAATCATTGAAACGGCAAAAGTCACCTCAAAAAAGTATATGCCCCAAAATAATACATGGCACCTTTATCTTTTGAGTGTACACAAAACAAGTATAGAAGTGAGCGAAGCAGATTTCAATCAAATCGAAATCAACGATGAAATCAATATAGAATATGCTCGCTACTCACACGAATATTTTGGGTATTACTAAACCCAATTTTGATACTACATTTACAGCTTATAATTCATTAAAATGACATCAGGTCTACTGCTCAGCTTTGTACTAGCCTATTTTATTCTCCTATTGACTGTTGCTTATTTTACTTCCAAAAAAAGTGATAACGAATCTTTCTTTATAGGCAATCGCAGTTCCAATTGGATGTTGGTAGCCTTTGGTATGATAGGTACATCGCTAAGTGGTGTCACCTTTGTGAGCGTGCCCGGCACCGTAGGTGCTGTCGGATTTCAATATTTTCAGGTAGTGATCGGTTACTTCCTAGGCTATTTTGCAGTCGCCTATATACTGCTTCCCCTATACTATCGCCTTCAGCTTACTTCTATCTACACCTATTTGCAAAACCGAATAGGAATGCAAGCATACAAGACGGGGGCGATGTTCTTCATCATCTCTCGTACCCTTGGCGCTACGGCCCGGCTCTATCTGGTAGTCAATATCCTGCAATTATTTATACTCAACAATATGGGGATCTCCTTTTGGCTCACTAGCTTCGTGATACTATTACTCATCCTCCTCTACACCTTTGAAGGGGGGGTAAAAACTATAGTCTACACGGATACCTTGCAGACAAGTTTCATGCTACTTGGACTTGTAGTGTGTATCATAGCTATACTGAGTAAGCTTGATATGAATATGCTACAAGCTTTCCGGCGCATGAGTGAAAAAGGCTATACGAATGTATTCAATTTCGATATCAATTCAGGCTCGTTTTTTCTAAAGCAAATCTTAGGTGGCGCCTTTATCACCATTGCTATGACCGGACTCGACCAGGAAATGATGCAAAAAAATATTAGTGTGCGCAAACTGAGCGACTCCCAAAAAAATATGCTTACCTTCAGTAGTATTATTTTATTTGTCAACTTTTTGTTTCTATTACTCGGCGGATGCCTCTATCTCTATGCGGGAGAGCTTGGATTAGATATCAAAGGCGACGATTTATTCCCTGCCATTGCTCTCAATGGCTATCTTTCAGTCGCCGTATCCATCCTTTTTATTATAGGCCTTATATCAGCCTTGTTTCCTAGTGCCGATGGCGCACTCACTGCTCTCACCTCTTCTTTCTGCATCGATATTTTAGGTATCAAACGCAATGAAAATCTCACAGAAAAACAACGAAAAAAAACACGACTTGTCGTACACTTATCCTTTGCTATTTTATTTTTTATCTGTGTCATGATTTTCAAATGGATTGATGATAAATCTATTATCGATGTCATACTCAAACTAGCCGGCTATACCTATGGTCCACTATTGGGTCTATTTTCTTATGGTATTTTACTCAATCGCACGGTCAACGACCGAATCGTTCTCCCCATCTGTATCATGGCTCCCTTAGTCACCCTCCTACTCGACATCATCAATAACGCAGACTGGTTTATCAAAAAACTAGCTCTTACCGGCACACTGGCAGATAGCCTCACGAATTTATCAGCTAGCCTCTTTCATGGATACAAAATCGGTATAGAACTACTACTCATCAATGGACTGATAACTTTCAGTATGCTTTATCTATTATCGAAACCAAATCGTAAAGAAGCCCATGCATAAACTCACTTCTGAAGAAATCAATACCTACTGCGAAAATCATAGCAGCAAAGAACCTGATTACCTCTACGACTTATATCGTCAGACCCATCTGCAAACACAACTCCCTGTAATGCTATCCGGTCATCTTCAAGGGCGCATGTTGAGTATGATATCACACATGATTCGTCCCTCTCTTATTGTCGAAATCGGAACCTTCACCGGATACTCCGCACTCTGCCTCGCAGAAGGACTCCAACACGATGGCATATTATACACCATTGACAACAATGCCGAAACACTGGAACTGTGTTCTGAATATGCTGTAAAAGCAAAAATTAGCCATAAAATCAAAATTTTGGAAGGTGCAGCTGTAGATATCATACCAAACTTACCCGATCATATCGACTTAGTATTTATTGATGCCGACAAAAAAAATTATGAATTATACCTTCAACTACTTATCGACAAAGTAAAAGTCGGAGGTTTTATTCTGGCCGACAATGTTCTCTATCAAGCAGAAGTATTAACACCTGACCAAGCTAGCAAAAATGGCAAAGCCATGCATCAGTATAATGAAAATATTAACGGAAACGAACGTTTGGAATCTGTACTTTTGCCTATTCGGGATGGTATTATGATATCTCGAAAAAAATACTAACTCATGCATCATTCATTCTTTTCTAAAATCTTCAAATTAGCAACTGTTGCTTTATTTTTCCTCTGCCACCTTCACGCATTTGCTCAAAAAGAACAAGATGTAGTAGATTACATAGAGCAATATAAAAATCTGGCCATCGCTGAGCAAATCAGATCGGGCGTTCCGGCATCTATTACTCTAGCACAAGGTATTCATGAATCTGCTGCCGGCAAAAGCGACTTAGCCACTCGTGGCAATAATCATTTTGGTATAAAATGTAAAAGTACCTGGACCGGCGATACCCTTCTACACGATGACGATGCCAAGCAAGAATGTTTTCGCAAATACCCCTCTTCAGAACAGTCTTATGTAGACCACTCTAATTTCCTAAAAGGTAGCACTCGCTATAGTGCACTTTTCACCCTCGAAATTACTGATTATATTGGCTGGGCGAGTGGACTCAAAAAAGCCGGCTATGCCACCAATCCTCTCTATGTTCGAAAACTAACCGAATTGGTCGAAAAGTATAACCTACAACAATATACCTACGATGCCATACAACTTGCCAAGACTGGCACATCTCCCGGCGAAGTTATCCCGGAACTAGATGCAAATACCACTGAATCCAATCCTTCTAATACTGGCAACTCTCAATCAAGCACCTTATTTTCAGAATCAAATAAAACTGAACAAAAAAACAATGAACCCGAAGCAAGTAAACCAAATTCTATTTCTACCGACAATATCGAAACCTATAAAGGCCTCAAAGGTATATGGGTCAAAAAAGGACAATCGCTTGTTGACCTGGCCGTCAACCATAATTTACGCTATGCCAAACTACTCGAAATGAACGACCTTCCAGATGCCCCTCTTCACAAAGACATGTTTATCTTCCTGGAACCAAAACGTAAAATGGGAACTATAGAATTTCATACTGTTAAAGAAGGCGAAACCATGCAGTTCATCTCTCAAAAAGAAGCCATTAAACTAGAAACACTATACCACTTCAATAATATGAAACCCGGTCAAGAACCCGATACCGGCGAATTACTCTCCCTCCAATACAAAGCCTATGGCACACCCAAACTAAAAAATAACATTAACAAAACGAATACTAGCACCGTAGTGAAAGTTATACAAAAAGAAACAGAAACACTACCTGCTAATGAAAACAACTCATCAAACGAATCCCAACTAATTACCAAATCAAACACCTCCAACACGGAAAGTACTCACATCATTAATGCTGAAAAAGCACGAAAAACAGAAGCATTATTGAGTAGCGAAAAAATTATCGCTGTCAACGATTTGAGAAAAAATGAAGCCAAAATACAAGATGAAAAACTTGTAAAAGTATCCTATGGTGCCCCAAAAAAAGAACAAATCAAAGTAGAACAAAGCCCTCTATCAGAAGTAAAAGAAACACTTGTTCCAGTTGAAGAAAATAAAGAAGAAATTGTAACGGTAGTTGAACCAGCCAAACGAGAACCTATTCGTATAGAAAGAGAATACAATGAAACACATGTAAGCGACTCCGTAAAATCTCTCAAACGCAGATTTGACCAAGCAGTATACCAACCCCTCCCCGAACGAAAAAAAGCATTACCGGCATCCACCCCAAAACCCGAAACTAAAAAAACAGAAACAGCTTCCACTCCTACCAATAATACCCCCACACCAAAAGCCACAACTCCTGCAGCTTCTCAAAGTGATAGTAGTAAAAAAACAATAAAACCTGAAGTGAACACAAACACGAAAAGCACTAACAACAAAGCAAATAACAATAACTCAAAACCTTCTGTAGAAACTAAAAAAACAAACACCACAAAACCCGAAACAAAAAACCAATCGACTAAATCTAAAGCAAATACGACACCCACTAAAAAAACAACGGATACTAAAAAAGCTATTGACACCAAAAAACCAAGCCCCAAGAAAAAGTAATCTATGAGCCTAAAAGTTATCGACAAACACTTTGTCCCCTTTCTTTCCTCTGACTCTATACAACAGAGAGTCCTTGAGCTCTCAGCTCAAATCAATCAAGATTACCACAACAAAAAACCATTGTTTTTAGGCATACTCAACGGCTCGTTTATGTTTGCAGCCGATTTATTTCGCCACATTCATCTCGAAGCCTCTATCTCTTTTATCAAATTGGCCTCCTACAAAGGCACTACTTCCACCGGCTCCGTCATTACCGCTATAGGCTTAGAAGAACAGCTCCAAGATAAAGACATTATTATCCTCGAAGACATTATTGATACCGGCAAAACTATGTTCGAGTTCCTCCCCACACTTCTCGAAAGAAAACCTAAATCAATTCGTATCTGCACCCTCCTTCACAAACCAGAGGCCTTAAAACACCCTCTCTCTATCGATTATATTGGATTTAGTATTCCCAACAAATTTGTGCTGGGATACGGATTAGACTATGATGGCTACGGACGTAACTTACCCGAAATTTACCAACTACAAGAATAATTTCACGATTCTATGAACTACTACTTCCTTTCGATTTTCCTCTTCCTCATTATCACTCTATCTTCCTGCCAAAGCGATCTTGCCGAAATCCCCCTCTCACACAAAGGTCAGTACATCCATTTTAGTGGCACCATATACGATACGCTTTACCATTTCGATATGGACATAGTAGGCGATGAAACCAATATATCCTATTATAATGAATATCACCCCAAAATGTACTACCTATACGGATCTATTTCTAATGACACCGTAACCTATCAAGACTTTGGTTCCGGTATGTACTCTGAATCTGACTCTCTAATCCCACATCACTTCAAAGGCATATTCAAAAATAATGAACTTATTGGAACACTCATAAGATACTATGACACAATCCCCATTCATTTCAAAGCCGATTATAGCAAATCCATTCCTCTCGATTTCTTCCATAGCAATGATACACTGATTACTGACACAAATACTACATTCAAAATAACCCAACAAATCCGAATGCCATACTCAAGAAAGTATCCACTTGTTCAGCAAGCATGCTACTCACTTATGGGTGATGCTCACTTCCAAGGACACCCATTAGTATTCACCAAAAAAGAATTGCCTAAATACGAACAACACCACTCAAGTCCCGATAAACCCTCTCCTACTCGTTTTTATAAATTCAATGCCACTGAAGTCTTGTATAATATCGATGGGCTTGTCGTGCTTTTTAATTCCTCTTTACGATTTTGGAATGGAATACACGAACCATTTACTTCCAGGCATACTACGATCGACCTCAAGCAACAAAAAATAATTACCCTTAATGATGTTCTCTCACCCTCTCAAGTCAAATTAATTCCTTTCCTTTTGGAGCAGAAATTCAGAGAACAATATAATCTTCCCAAACCCATCCCCCTCAGCACCAAACTACTCTACGATGAAAACCACTTCATGACCAACAATTATTTTATCACCAAATCCGGAATAGGTTTCTTTTACAACCCACAAGAAATAGCCCCTTTTGCGATGGGTACCATCGAACTCTATCTCAAATTCGACGAAATACCCAAGTAATCTAGCACTCATTTTTAGGTTAATTTTAGGGGTGGCAGTCATGCTTTCCGTTGCAAGGCGGCAAGACGCCCCACTCCTGTGGCATAGTCGTGGTGGTGTTTACGTACCTCCACCCCTCCACTCATCTACTTCGTACCTATCCGATACTACCCCTTTGTAAGAGCCTCAGGTGTATCTGCTGCAATCACGACTATTTTTAATCAACCAACACTATTTTAAGCCACATAAATTCAATACAATAGAAAAAAAAATAGCTTTGTTCACAATGCTATTTACATGCATACTATTTTCAATGATTACTTTAAGGTATAAGTTACCGCAGCACCCTCCTTCGTTTTAGACGGCTTTTGCAATACGGCTATATGACCCAACATATCTGATTTAGGTCCTTTTTGATAAAAAGTCAATATATAACGACCAGAACGAGGGCATACAAAAGAAAAATCAGTGGAATAAGTACCCGTATTCTCTGTTTTGAATTTATCTGTTATGATATGACCTACCCCTTCCAAACCCAATTTCATTTCTAGTTTGCGAGCCTCAGGATCACCTACCACAATAAAATGATACCAACGCCCCTCTTGCAAATCGACATATATAGGCATTTCAGTATTCTTTTCCATATTAATTGTACCTCCTTTATAAGTCACAAAACCATCCATCTGATACTTCGTGTAATATTCCGACACCTTATCATTAAACTTTTTCTGAACAAGCTCCTTAGGGAGCAATTGAGCATGTGCCGACAGCAACATTGATACCAGGATGAGAGTTAGAAAGCATTTCATACTTTACATCATGCCAAAATCATGCCTAAAACGGAAATAAACAAGGAAATTAGAATTCAGGAAAAGCGAAATCAGACTTAAAAAGGAGCTAAATAACTGATTTTCAAATAATTAAAATAAATATACTCTAAAAACAATAACATATATACGGAATACATATATGTATAAATTATATTTTCAACAAAAAGTATATTCTTTAATTCTTCTATGGCTTTTTGTTCATTATGATACTGCAATGTGTAGAAGTATGATTAGCAGAGTCACGGCTAGTCAAAAACAAATTAATATACTTCATATTGGTACTCATATTTCCATAACCAGATAAATACAAATCGCCACATGTATTTTGCAAAGGAATATAAAAAGAAGTTTTTTCAGGATTAATAATAGCCTCAAAAGATGATCCACCACAAAAAACACCTACATTGCTTAAAACCATTCTGTTAGCCGTCTGTGTATTAGGAGCAATATTAGCTTCATAATAGATATCCGTACCCGTATAGCATTCATCAGAAAGAATGAACGTGCCAGTAAACTTTTCATTCCAGCGAGTTTCACATTTCAGCCCTTCATACCCTTCAGGACAATGGCAATATCCATCCACACAAGTTCCACCATTGAGGCAGGTCACAGTTTCACATGGGCGCACCAGTGTTGTATCATTATATTTTATAGGCGACTTGCTACAGCTGCCGATTAATACCACTACAAATACAAGCAAAGTCAAAAGGGCACTAAGTCCTACTAAAGAATATTTATTCATGCTATAAAGTTAAAAAAAATCCCAAAACAAAACTATTTTGGGATGAATATTTTTTTGAGAATAAAATTTAATTACTTTTTTGTCGGATGTAGTCTTCAGTACCTTTATCCTCATAGGCTGTAAACAATGCAGCCCAATGCCCTATCAATGATAAAGCCCATGCTGCCGTAATCCAGCTACCCCAAGGATACACCCATTGATGATTAGCTCCTTGTACAAACCACCAATAAGCCCATAAGGCGACATTGGCAAGTATAAAAACGACAACATGCATCCCGAAGATACTTTTTTGCTTTGCGGTGGGTGTAACTTTATTTGGCATCCTTAATTCTTTTCAGCAAAAATAGATTCATTTTTAATAGATTCAAAGAATTTATTACGATTCTTTTTTAAAATTAAAGCCAGCGAATATTCGCTGGCTTTAATAAAAACTAATTCGGAAATACCTATCTTATCAAGGTTACATTGCCTTGCTTGTAAAAACGTTTGCCAGATGATGTAACGGCATCTAGTACATATACATATACTCCCATTGGTTGTGGTTGAGAATTGAACTGACCATTCCATCCTTTACTAATATCATTGGTATAGAATACTTCCTGCCCCCAGCGATTGAATATACGGAAAGAGTTCAATTGTGCTACACCACGAACTATGATTCGGAGTTCATCATTTATACTCGTACCACTACCCGGGCTAAATGCATTGGGTAATTCTAAAAGCGACTCAGGACTCACGATCACATCTACGGAGTCAGAAGCAGTACAGCCTCTCTCTGTAGTAGCCGTCACAAAATAACGTGTGGTCACAGAAGGGCTAGCCATAGGATTTTTTATGGCTGTTGAAGACAGTCCATTTGGAGGGAACCATGAAAAATAACTACAATTACCATCAGCATATAGCTGAGCTGACTCACCGGGATAAATAGTGTGATTAGCTCCGGCATCGACAATAGCACCAGGATGAACAATGACAGTAACCTTACCAGTATCCGCACATCCATCATTGCTAAATGAAGTAACGGTAAATGTGGTAGTTGTAAGCGGTGTAGTTATTACAGTTGCAGCGGTACTATCACTTACGATATGACCCGGTGTCCAGCGGTATACACTACCACCTTGAGCATAGAGAGTTACCGGTGTATTAGGACATATTTCAGTATCTTCATCTAATCGTAAGAAGGTAGAAGATTTGATATTTACCACAACAAAATCTTGCCCAACGCATCCATTAGGAGAAGTAGCGGTCAACGTAAATTGAGTACCTGTTACCCCTCCGAAGATAGGATCAAGAATAGTGGCATCATTTAAGTCAGCAATTGGATTCCACTGATAGGTGTAATTCACACCGGGAGGAGTTACGCTACCTTGAAGTTGTATCTTTTCTCCCGCACAAATCTCTACATCTTGACCGGCATCCACGATAGGATTAGGGTCTACAGTGATGGTAAGACTTCTCACACTATCAGGACATCCCGGATAGCTCGCAGTTACACTATAAGGATAAGTACCATGAGGGGTTGGCGTAATCAAAGGATTCAACACATTTGGATTACTCACATGATCAGGAGGAGTCCAACTGTAGGTATACAATGGACTACCACCAATAGGATTGATCTGAACAGACTCTCCAATACAAATTGCAGTATCCCCATTGGCAATATCAAAACCTAATAAAGTATTTACATTGACAGTAGCCACTGAAGCACAAGCCAACACACCTTGAGGAACAACCGTTACCGTAAAAGTCGTATTGTTAGTCAGACCAGTAACTACCGGGTTAGCAACTGTAGTACTGCTTAAGTTTGCACCGGGAGCCCAAGTATAATTATAGGCTTGGTTTGCAGGATTAGCAGTAACCTGTAGCTGAAGTGCGGCGTTTACACACGTAGTGGTATCAGGTGTTATGGTCAGTTGAGGTCCCGTAGCCACCAATACCGTTACCGTGTCCGTATTCCTATTACACAGAGAGGCCAGATCACTCGTCACGACATAGGTCGTAGTCACCGTTGGAGATGCCACCGGATTATTACAATTCGTGCAAGACAAAGATCCTACTCCAGAGCCTCCAGGAAGAGCAGTCCAAGTAAAGGTAGAGCCGCCATACACCATTAGTGGAGCTGAATCGCCCAAACAGATGGAGGTATCCCCAAATGCGGTAGTGATAGGATTAATATTGATAGGAATAGAGAAGGTGTTAGAAATGATAAATCCGGGTGGTTGACAACTAGAGTCCTTCACCGTAATTGTTAATACATGCAGGCCAGTGTCTAATACAGTCGTGGGATAATTAACACATCCATAAATTGAATCTGTATATACACCCTGATAAGTCACAGTGGCTCCAGGAATAGATAGAATACTATTATCTTGCGCCACCAATACTGCAATTGGATTCGTTGATAAAATTTTAAAGCAGAAATCTAAGGTATCACCAGCGCAACCCTGTATGATGCCATTAATCATGCCCCCCCCGACAACTGTCATCGAGTCTACATCCAAGGTGGGGGAAGGTGTGTTGCATACCGCCACATAAATCTGTATATCCCGCATAATATAGCCTATATACTGTCCGTTTCTGTATTCATTTACTTTTACTGTAAACACCCACTTTCCTTGCTGGGTTGGTATAAAAGAAATAGCTCCGGTTTGATTGTTCAGAACAAAAGAAGACGGTGTGCCGGTAGGGAATGGATTTGCAATAGAATATCCAGGAGCGAATATAGGATTCTGAGTATATTGCGCACAGCCGGTACCATGGCGTGGGTCAATCATTTCGTATGATACTGAATCCCCATCAGGGTCAATCGCCGCATAATTGATATTAGCCTGTTGACCGGCGCAGAAATAGGCAATGGGAGGATTAGAGAAGTATGGAGAACTATTATTTTGAGAAACGGTATTGTCAAAATTAGCTTCAATAAAAATATTTTGTCCTCCAGAGTTATTCAAATTAAGGATACCATTGTTTCTACAGCATAAATACACCCAAAATCGCCAAAAATTACATTGTGTAGGTAGTGTTACATTAGCTTCATACCACCATTCTCGATAGCCGGGAAGACTTCCTCCCACACAGTTGGTTGGATAACCCGGACAACCCGAAGCGACAGGAGACCCATTGGGAAGCCCATTAGGCAACAAGCCTACCACTTTGGGGAGGGTAACTTGCATATTGGAAGCACCACAATTGTTGTTATAACAAAGCGTGAATGTACCCGGCTCAGTAGCTCCACTACAATCACGATAAAATTTGAAAGTAAATTTGTAGGTATTTGTTGTACCGGGAACCAAGGCATAAATTAACTCACCACCCGCAGCATGGGTAGCTTTTGATTCGTTGGAAATGAGCATTACCGACAAAAACAATGCAAAGAGTAAAAAAACTTTTTTCATAAATTTGAAAATATGGCTTAAAATTAGATAAAATTTTTAAAAAATGCAACCTAAATGCGGAAAAATACCTCTGTGGCACCGTAACCGTATCGGTTGTCATATTGATTGACGTATTTTCTTACCTCTTTGGTTTGGTTCAAAAAGAGATGAATTTCTTCTTTTAGTCTACCTTTACCCACTCCATGTATCAGTGTCAACTGCTCTTTATGCAGTGCAACAGCCAATTCTACTGCATTTTGCACCTCTTTGCATTGAATCATAAATATTTCTCTGGGAGATAATCTTCTCCAATCTTCACATAATTTCTCGATATGTAAATCGATTACATTTATAT
>DAIUCL010000038.1:0-17997 GCA_036846185.1 Chitinophagaceae bacterium | reverse complement strand
CTGTAGTATTTTGAAAAGTTAAACTATTGTTTCTATGGACGTTAAAATGATAAGAATTACATTTTTTGCATTGCTTTTTTTGGTTGTTAGCCAATTCATATATGCACAAACTCCTATGTATTATAACAACAATAATGCACCTGGAAACCCTAATGCATTCCCCTTGAGTTCGGTGACGTCTAATCAGGTTCAATGGCTGTATGGGCCTAATATTTTCAATAGTTTAGGGCAAACGGGAGTGCCAGCCCCGGCAGGGTTTATTACAACTATTTACTTTAGATGTCCCAACGTAAATCAAAATGCGATTTACACTAACTTTACAATTTCATTAGCTCAAAACATGGGCACGCAAAACTCATTTACTAATGGCACATTTATTACTGGGCTCTCACAAGTGTTTTATCAACAAACCTTCAACCTAGCAGGAATAGTAGCTAACCAATGGTATGCTATACCTCTACAAAATATGTTTCTTTATGACCCTGCTCTTTCACTAGTATGGGAAATGAAAGTGTCCGCAGGGACTGGAAACAACATTGCACAAGCCACTACAGCTGGTTTGAATCAACGTATTTGGGGTACATACGGTAACGCAGCCGGCTCTTTTGGAACTGCTCTTGCTGATTTTGGTTTTGATTTGATCCCGCCGGTACCTTGCTCAGGTGTGCCTGTTTTGGGGCAAATTAGCATGGGTAACATCAGTGCATGCCCTGGTTTTTCTGGTATGCTGACTCTTACAGGCAATCAGCTGGCTTCTGGTTTGAACTATCAATGGGAGCAGTCCAATAATGGGGGTGCTTCATGGACCAATGTAGTAGGTGGAACCGGTGCTAACACGCCAAATTATACCACTCCTGTACTCATGACTACTACTATGTATCGATTGTTTGCAGAGTGTGTCAATAGCGGATTAAGTGCTACTACACCACCTATCACAATTACTATTTCCACGCCCTCTTATATCAATTCTTTTCCATATCACCAGTCTTTTGAGGATTGGACTACCTACTGCGGCTTGAAAGATATCCCTACAGACCCTGTATTGCCAAACCATTGGACCGCAGTGCCGGCTACAGGAAATAACTCTTGGCGTAGAAATGATGAGGGCACTACGGCAAACTGGACAAATCCGGGTATGTCAGCCTATATGCCTGCAAGTAGTCATGGTCAACATTCTGCTCGTTTTCACTCCAGAAATACACCACTATCGGGTAATTTGGACTTATATTTGGATTTGAGTACCACTCCCGGTACCAAAACCCTAATGTTTGATTTTATCAACAATAATGCATTAGGCGGCTCTGATTACATGGATATTTTCATTTCTCAGGATGCAGGTATCAATTTTACACCCGTAGGTATTGTAAATAATTCACCTCAATGGCAAACGTTTTTATTCCCGATTACTTCCAACTCACCCACTACACTCATACGCATGAGAGGAGTAGGGGATAATCTCCTTGCATCAGGTACCGATATGGGGCTGGACAATTTATATATTCTTCCGCCATGCACAGGTACTCCTGTCGCAGGGGTCATAGCAGATACTACTCCCTGTGCTAATACTCCTTTTAAACTGACATTGCAAGGCAATGTTATCGCAGGTGATTTGACTTACATGTGGGAAAGTGCACCCACTCCCGGAGGGCCGTGGACATTGGTAGCCAATACACTTACGCCAAATGTAACCACGCAAATAGCAGCTCCTACCTATTTTCGTTGTACCGTAACGTGTACCAATAGTAGCTTAAGTCATACAACCCCTGTTAAATATATAGAACTGGGATCATTTTATTTCTGTTATTGTAATTCCCAATCCACCACTTTAGCCATAGCACAAAATATTGGTAATGTCACCTTGATTAATACAAACAATGACACATTGATAAGCAATGGTAACCCCTTGCCTTTGGTGAATAGTGCTCAAGCTATGAACTTTTATAGTAACTTTTTTGGTCTGACACCACCAGATATGTATCGTGATTCTAGTTATGCAGTATCTGTCACTTGTTTTAGTCAAGCAGGCACCTTCAGCAATGGATATGCCAAAGTATTTATAGATTTAAATAGAGACGGAATTTATGACCCGGTAGATGAATTGGTTGCAAGTGGCGTTGTAAATGCTCCAACAAATTTATTGTCAAGCGCAATGTCGTTGCCATCTAATGCACAGTATGGCTTGACCGGAATGCGTGTGGTATACCAAGTTGGGGGTACTGCAGTTACTGTAGGGCCATGCGGTACGTATGCCAATGGAGAAACAGAAGATTATATCATCAATATCGCTCCTCCTCCATGCAATACTCCACCTTATGCAGGAGTAGCCCATATAAGTGATACCATTACCTGTCCGGGTTATACCGTTTTTCTGACCGATACTACACATGATGTCATATATAGTGGATTAAGCTTCAATTGGCAGTTTTCAAATGACGGTATTCAGTTCTTCGATATACTAGGAGCCGTCTTAGATACGCTCACGTATACAGTCAATGCTTCTACATGGTTTAGATTTAGAACTACCTGCAATGGTGCTTCTGACGCCTTTTCTAATGTCGTGAAAGTTACTATGAGCCCACCCTTCGCTTGCTATGGCAACAGTCAATCCACCGGAGGTTCGCTTGATAGTAGCGACATCGGAGCTTTTCTGATAAGTGATTATTCTACTAACACCAATATTTATAGTTTTATTTCAGGTGGGCCACATCTTATGAATCCATCTGCCATTCGTAAACGTACAGATTATACCTCTTCAGGTATCATTGACTTATATGTTGATAGTTTGTACAAATTTTCAGTTTACCACATTCTGAAGGGGGCAGTGCATGCAGATGCCCGTGTTACAATTTTCATAGATTACAACAATAATCAGCTATATGATATACCGGAAGAAAGAGTATTTAATGGAATAGCAGACATGAATAATTTCTATTTGACGGGAGCTGTTAAGACACCCCTTTCTCCTGCAATCAGTGTAAAAACCGGCTTGCGAATCGTTCTAAATAATGACCTTGGTCAAAGCGCAGCTTCAGATAATGGCGTTGGTACCTATGTTTCTGGTGAAACCGAAGATTATTTGGTACGTTTTAATTTAAAACTTTTTGGCCCTAGTAGTATCAATGATTTTTATGCAATTAAAGAAGTTACACTTTATCCAAATCCTGCTCACGACAAAGTATATATAGGTTTAGAAATGTCCGAATCGTCCAATATAGAAATTAGCTTGCTAAGTATAACGGGTTCCTTGATTCACAAGCATAGCCTCGGAAAAACGAGCGGCAAACATGTGGAGGAGTTGCCTATAGGACATTTGGCTAAAGGTAGTTATCTAATAAAAATTG
This sequence comes from Chitinophagaceae bacterium, assembly GCA_036846185.1. GTDB lineage: Bacteria > Bacteroidota > Bacteroidia > Chitinophagales > Chitinophagaceae > OLB11. The sequence continues at coordinate 14,656 of DAIUCL010000038.1, read as the reverse complement.
ATTCAGAGAAAGGAAGTTTAGTCCGCAAGCTTCTAGTTGACTAATTAATTGTAAAAAAAAAATAAAAAAAACGATAAATATTGCTGCATAATAAACTCTGTATTATATTTGCCGCTGTATATATAGACTTCAACTCAATTATTATTAAAAAAAACAAAACTTATGCTTAGCAAAAAGTACTCAATCCTCGCAGGTGTGTTAGCCCTGTTCTCTTCCTCGGCTGTAATAGCTCAGGACAATGGGATGTATCGTGGTGGCGGTTACGATGTGACCGATACTGCATTGATACCATCTTATCGCATGGATCAGCATCGTGATTTCATGAACAACCAATATGCGTTTCCCGCCAAACCTCGCAATCAGTGGGAAGTTGGTTTAAACGCTGGTTTTATGAATGTCTCTGGTGATGTTCGTTCAAAATCAATCTTCAATAAAGCACTAAACCCATTAGAAACTATGGGTTGGGGCTTGACAGTGCGTAAAGCATGGGGTTATGTCTTCTCTACTCGTCTTCAATTTATGAAAGGTGCAGCTTCTGGTTACAACTATCAAGCATCTAATGGTTACTGGGGTCACAACTCTCCTTGGGAGAACGCTGGATACACTGGTAATGTATATTACAACTACAAAACATCAATCACTGAATTGTCTATGCAAGCAGTAGCTTCATTAAATAATATGAAGTTTCATAAAGAGCGTGCAAAAACTAATTACTATGTATTTGCTGGTTTAGGTGCTCTTAGTTACCAAACTATGTTGGATTTGAAAGACGCTAGTGGTAGCATCTACAATTTCTCTAACATTGGTTCTGGTTTGACTGGTACTCCTTACGAAAATCGTAACACTATCAATAGCCAATTGAAAAGTTTGTTTGATGGTGAATACGAAACAGCTGCTGAATCTCACGATAATCGTGGCACCTTCGGCAATGGTACACTTCGTATGATTTCTACTTTCGGTGCTGGTGTTCAGTTCCGTCTTAGCAACAAATTGACATTGCAAATTGAAGATAAAGTCACTATGGGCTTTGATGATCTTATCGATGGTCAGCGTTGGCAAGAACGTCCATTTACAATGGGTGCTCCAGTTGCTTCATCCATGACTCGCGACGTAGATAATATCAATTATCTTTCAATTGGTCTTAACCTTAACTTAGGTGGTAATTCAGTTGCTCCTCTTTTCTGGGGTAATCCAATGGACTATATGTACAACACACTCAAAGCGAAATCAACTCCAGATGACAAATGTTCTAAAGATGCTGATGGTGATGGAATCTCTGATTGCTTTGATCGTTGTCCTAACACACCAGGTGGTGTAAGCGTAGACTCGCATGGTTGTCCGTTCGATACAGATGGCGACGGTGTTCCTGACTACAAAGACAAGCAATTAATCACTCCTACAGAATGTCAACCAGTTGATGCTGACGGTGTTGGTCGCTGTCCTGAACCAGAGTGTTGCAAAAATCGTCCTGCTCCTGCTGGATGTGGTTCTATCGGATCTGGTTCTATTGCCTTCACAGCAGGTTCTGCTAAATTAAGCACTACAGCCACATCTAACCTCTCTAGCCTTGCTAATGCACTCCGTGCAAACCCCAACTGTAAAGCTGTTATCACTGGTAACGGTAGCGGTAGCAAAGTAGAACAACAACGCTCTTGGGATCGTGTAAACTCTGTAATCAACTACATGGTTGATAAACAAGGTATCGATCGTGATCGCTTCATCTTCCAATACGGAAATCCAGGTGATGCAAACTCTGTAGAATATCGCTCAGCTAATCCAGGTGAAGAAGGTCCATCTAACACACCTCCTCCTTTCCCAAATCTGAGAAGAAACTAGTACTTTTTGCCTCTATATAAAAAAAGCCCGATTAAAGAATCGGGCTTTTTTATACATAAAATTTCAACTTTGTCAAGCATCAATATTCTGTTACATTTGCAGCATGATATTACCAATTGTAGCTTATGGGCACAATACATTACGTAAAGTGGCTTCAACAATCCCAAAAGATCATCCTGGTTTAGACGTGCTTATTCAAAATATGTGGGAAACCATGTATCATGCTAATGGGGTAGGGCTCGCTGCTCCACAAATCAATCAAAGTATAAGACTTTTTGTAGTTGATAGCTTACAAATAGTCGAAAATGCTGATGAGGAAGACAAAGAAACCTATAAAAATGAAAAGCCAATTAAAATGGTTTTTATTAATGCACAAGTTCTATCTACTGATGGCGAACCATGGAAATACAATGAAGGTTGCCTCAGTATTCCTAAAGTACGAGAAGATATTCTTAGAGATTCTACAGTTACAATTCGTTACCAAGATCAAAATTTTGAGGAACACACTTCTACTTTTGATGGCATTACAGCCCGTATCATCTTACATGAATACGATCACATAGAAGGAAAACTGTTCATAGACCATATCAGTCCATTTAAACGTCGTATGCTAAAATCAAAACTCGATGATATAAGCAAAGGTAAAATACGTGTAGATTATAGAATGATACTCCCCAAATAAGCGACCCTATCTCTATATTAGAAATAGCCCACATAGTGTAAGTATAGCATACAGTACTGATGCAATACCATTGGTCGTGCCAAAAGCAAGGTTGATTCTACTTATATCATGTACTTTCACAATACTATGTTGATAGACTAATAGCGATATAAATCCCAAAGCCGCAAATCCATACCACACATTCTTAAGATAGATATACCCAATGTATATAACAATAATTGCAGTGCACATATGAAGTGTTCTTGCCAAATATATAGAATTTCTTCTTCCCAACATTACAGGAATAGACCGCAGCCCTTGTGAGCGGTCAAATTCCTCATCTTGCAGAGCATATAGAATATCAAAAGCTGATACCCAAGTCAATACTAATAACGAAAAAAGTATGGGTAAGATATCGAATCGTGGAATAAGTGCCAAATATGCGCCTATTGGTGCCAAAGCTAGTCCAATGCCCAGTATTACATGGCATAATGGCGTAAACCTCTTTGTATAACTATAAAACAATATGACAAACAAAGCAATTGGTGACAAATAAAAACAAAGAGAATTGATATAATAGGAACACACAATAAATAAAATCGAACTAGCAATCACAAACAATAATGCCGAGGATGAAGTAATAATTCCTGCTGGAATCTCTCTGCTGGCAGTACGTGGATTCAGTTTGTCATACTTTGCATCAATATATCTATTAAAAGCCATAGCCGCACTACGGGCAAATACCATACATAATACTACCAATAGCAACAATCGAATAAATAATAAATGTTCCATAGCCCCACCTACTTCCTTGTAAGCAACAAAAAAACCTAGCAACGCAAATGGCATCGCAAAAATCGTATGACTAAATTTGATTAAAGAGAGATAATGCCTTACTGTTTTTATCATAATATGTATTGCTACAAAAATAAGTCTCTGTACACAAACATTCAGTCATTAATATCAAATAATCAATAGATCGTCACATACCCCGCCTCTTTCAATTCCTCCCCATCAAACAATTTAAACTGATATACTCCTCGCGAATTAAAATTATTCTTATCCACAATCAAAGTCGTCTTACTTACCCTCCCCACTCGCAACACCTCTTTCTCATCAGGTGTGAAAAACCGAATACTATATTTCCTACTCAATGCATCAGGAAGCTGAATCGTAATGTGACCCGTATACGGATTCGAATATACTTGCGTAGATGGAGTATAATAAAATTCCGTTGCCTTCGGACTTACACCATTTGGAAGATTCGATGAATAATTCGTATTCGCATTCGTACTGCCACTAATCACTGTCCCTTCCAAGGACTTAGCCAATACCGCAGAATCCAAATAAACTTTATACGTATTACTAAACCACTCCAAATCACCCGAAAACAGTATAGATAATCGATAATAGTTTTTACCCGCCAGCGGTCTCACATCGGTGTACGTTTGCACACCCTTCGCAGGCTTATTGAGAATACCCACCGTTACAAAATTTCGCACACTATCCGAAGATCGTTGCACTGCTATCAACTTTACCCCCTCATATTGACAATTCCACTTCAACACATTTTGAGCTTGCACCGTCTCCAACATCATAGAAGGAAGCTCCGGGTATTGCGCTATAGCATTCGTATGACTACAAAGCAAAATGACAAATGCTATAAAATGAAAATATATTCGTCTCATAAAAGTCCACGAAGATAAACTGCAATACGTAAAATAAAATAAAAAATACACTCGTTAAAATACACTGGTATCTGAAAAGTTAATACCATTTGGAGCTCATCGACTTACACTTCATTCAGCCACTTCGAGCTCTCTGCTTGTATCTCCCTGCTAGCCCACGCTACAGCCCCCGCAAGGCAGGGAGGATACCGCGTCGATCTCGGCTATTACTCATCGGCATACTCATCTATCATCAGATCCAACCTACTAATCCTAACATATACGCATTTGACCGAAACCCCTATTTCCTTGCAAGCCACCCGTATGGATAGCCAATACCCGTACCCGATCTCTCACCGCTATATGCTCCTCATACATATCATACAAGCCATACATCATCTTGGCCGTATAAATATAATCTAGCGCTATGCTCTCCCTACTCTCAAAGGAAGTCGCAAAATCCCTAAGATCTTGCTTTACAACACCAAATCCTCCCAATGCATAACGATCAATGATTCGCCAATTACTATGTGAAACAAATGGAGCTAACTTTTCAGAAAGATATCCCCCCCCTTTCATTGGCGCAAATCCAAGTAGCATTTGTCCGGGCTTCATACAACTAGAAATTCCACGAAGTGTAGTACCACTACCCACAGACACACATACAACATCATAATCTTGCATATTTACACCCTCCATAATCTCCTCACATCCCCTCGCCCCCAGCTCATTATCTCCACCCTCAGGTACAATGCTGTAGTCCGAAAATCGATTCCTAATCCCCTCCAAAAAAAGATCATTATTCTTATTCCTATACTCACTCCGAGACATGAAATGCAACTCCATCCGCCACTTTACACAATCCGATAAGCACTCATTCATCACCGCCTCACCACGCACCATACCCACCGTTGCAAAACCCAACTGATATCCAGCATAAGCCAATGCATGTAAATGATTCGAATAGGCACCGCCAAACGATACCATACCCGTTTTGCCCTCACCACGCATCGCCTCTATATTATACTTGAGTTTAAACCACTTATTGCCGCTAATCGTATCATGAAGTAAATCCAGCCGCAGCACATCAATGTATTCTACTGTATCTGGTATGTATTTTAGCCGATTTAATGGCAATGGTCTTCTTAGGTCAATACCCATATTCTTTCAGATATAAGTCATTATTGCGCCAGTCTTTTCTCACTTTCACATGCAAATCCAAAAACACACTACGATCAATAAATTTTTCAATATCCAGCCTTGCCGTTTGCCCAATACGCTGTATCATACTGCCACCCTTTCCAATGATAATTGCCTTTTGTGATTCTCTACTCACTATGATATCCGCTGTTATTTTTGTTAAAGTCGATTTTTCTTTATATTCCCTTACCAGCACAGCCGCATGATAGGGTAGTTCCTCACTCAGCTCCAAAAACAATTTTTCCCGAATCAGCTCCGCTACAAAAAATCGCATAGGCTTATCCGTCAGTGTATCCTCATCATAATAGGCCGGCATACTGGGTAAAAACGATTTTATCATCTCCAACAATTCATCGAGTTGCCATTTCTCCGTAGCAGAAATAAATACTACACCATCAATCATTTTCTCTTTTTCTGCCTTCTCCCGCAATGCATCTTTTTGCTTCTCCGATAGCTTATCGCACTTATTAACCACCCACACTAGCTTGTTTTTCTTTTTTAATTGCTTAGCTAAGGCAATATTACTCTCAAATTCATCTTTGCCATCCATCAAATACAACACCACATCCGTACCTTCCTTCACTTGCCATACCTCCTGCATCATTTTTTCATGCAACTTATACTTCGCATCCAGTATTCCCGGAGTATCCGAAAAAATAATCTGACAGCTAGTATCCGTATGTATACCCAAAATCTTATTGCGAGTAGTCTGCGCCTTGGGCGATACTATAGCTAATTTTTCTCCTAATATAGCATTCAGTAAGGTCGACTTACCGGCATTCGGTTTGCCAAAAAGACCCACAAATCCACTTTTGTAATCACTCATTAGGACAAAGATAACATGTAAGAATTGGCTAGTAGCATTTTTTAGTTACTTTTGCACTGCGAGGTAGAGCAGCGGTAGCTCGTCGGGCTCATAACCCGAAGGTCACAGGTTCGATCCCTGTCCTCGCAACTAAATTCTCACAAAATGGCAAAGATGTCTTTGCCATTTTTTAATTTTGTACCATGAGTATGTTCACCGTTGCCATCGTAGGCCGACCCAATGTAGGAAAATCCACTTTATTTAATCGACTTATTGGAGAGCGCAAAGCCATCGTGGATGACTTGAGTGGTGTAACCCGCGACCGACAATATGGCGAATCCGAATGGAATGGCAAACGATTTCATGTCATCGATACCGGTGGCTATGTCGTCAATAGTGACGATATCTTTGAACGCGAAATTCGAAAACAAGTCAATATCGCACTCGACGAAGCCCATGTCATACTCTTTGTCGTAGATGCCGATGCCGGTATCAAACCCCTCGACGAAGAATTTGCAGAACATCTCAGACTCACCAGCAAACCTGTACTCATCGTAGCCAACAAGGTGGATAACAACAAGCGGCAAACCGATGCTATGGAATTTTATGCACTAGGATACGAACACCTCTATTGTATATCCTCCATTTCGGGCTCCGGTACCGGCGATCTGCTCGATGCCGTTACTGAGCTGATGAAAGATGATGCTAACGATGATTTGGATAATGAACTACCCAAAATCGCTATCGTAGGTCAACCCAATGCCGGCAAATCATCTCTACTCAATTCCCTTGTAGGCGAAGAGCGCAATATCGTGTCCGAAATAGCCGGTACCACACGCGATAGCATCCATACCCGATACAAAATGTATGGCAAAGACTTCATGCTCATCGATACCGCCGGTCTTCGCAAAAAAAGTAAAGAAAAAGAAGATATCGAATTCTACTCTGTCATACGGGCAGTCAAAGCACTCGAAGAAGCTGATGTATGTATGCTTCTTATAGATGCTACAAAGGGCGTTACCGCTCAAGATGTGAATATATTCAGCCTCGCCGCTCGCAAAGGAAAAGGTATCGTAGTGCTAGTCAATAAATGGGATCTGATCGAAAAAGAAACCATGACCTCCAAGCACATGGAAGATCTGATCAAACGCAAAATGGCTCCCTTCACTGACTTCCCAATCATCTTTATCTCTGCCACCTCCAAGCAGCGGATACACAAAGCCATCGAAGTCACTCTGCAAGTATTCGAAAGCCGAAGCCAAAAAGTAAGTACTTCTAAGCTCAACGATATCATGCTCAAAGAAATACAACGATATCCACCTCCAATGTATCGAGGCAATGCCGTATCTATCAAGTTTATTACTCAGCTACCTGTAGTAGTTCCCTCTTTTGCTTTCTATTCCAATCATCCCGACGAAATACAAGATGCGTACAAAAATTTTCTGGAAAATAAACTTCGCCACCATTTCAACTTTACCGGTGTGCCCGTTCGTATCTTCTTCCGAAAAAAATAAGCAGCATCCCGCCCCCATTGCAACTGACTGTTTCTAGGCGTATAAGATTCGCCTACATAGCTCAATATATATTTTTGTCGTAACTTCGATAAAAATAGTTGAATCATGTATATACGAATGCTTTTGCTCCTTGGCCTGTTAGTATGCTCATCATTCTTTTTGCATGTACAAGCTATACATGCACCTGTATTCTCAGGGCCATATACGACTCCTTTGCATCATACTACCTCAGAGCAAAATCTCAGACAAGCCCACTGGGATATGACCATACACTCTATCTACCCCAAACAAAAATCGTGGATCTTCCAAACCGAAGTACTCAAAAAAAAGGCCGCATACCAAAAAAGACTATGGATGCAATCAAACCAAGACCAAAGTTACTCGGCCAATAAAATCGCTGCCATCAATCCTCAAATCGGCCAACACTTCAAAGGCAACGAACTCAAAACCTGGACACCTACCGACAATAGTGTAGCCATATCCAATGGTGGTATTATTGTATCCTGTATCAATTATGGTGTAGAATACTACGATACCCTTGGCAATGCTATAGTCTCCAATCTCACCTGGGATGGATTTGTAAGCGACACCACACTCAATCAAGCTAAGTATGACCCTAGGGTGCTATACGACCCCAAGCACGATCGTTTTATCATCGTTCTGCTTCATGGCTTCTCTTCCTCCACCAGCAAAATATTAGTCTGCTTCTCCAAAACCAATAATCCTACCGATGGGTGGAATATCTATCAGCTTAGTGGCAACCCCTACAACGATACCTCCTGGTCCGATTTCCCTACTATCGGTATCAATGATGATGAACTGTTTATCAATTGCAACCGATTTGGCAATGCACCCACCTATGCCTGGAAAGAAACCTATATCTATCAGGTAGGACTGGCTGAAGGATACAATGCCCAGCCCCTTCTGTATGGTCTTTGGAATCAACTCTCTGCACCCGACAATACACCCGGTATCACCCTCTATCCTGCCTCCGATGGTCAAGGACATAGTCTCAAGCATCAGATGTATTTCGTCATGCTACGACCGGACTCCGGCTCTCATGTATACCTCTACCGACTCGATGGGCATTTGCAAAATCCCAATAGTACGATGCAGTCTTTTCAGTACAGCATCCCACCATATAGCGTCTGTGCCAATGCCTTCCAAATAGATCCCACTACCGGGTATGTCGACTCCCTCTCTACTGCCAGTGCCTGGACTCAAAATGCGTTCAAGCTTGGCAATGTCATCCATTTCTGCTACTCAGCGGCGGCCTTGGGGGCATGGTGCGGACTGCATTACGGTCGCATCTATCTCGATTCCTCTTTCGCTGCGACTACTGTGTATCAGATGCCGGGTACGGATCTTAGTTATCCTGCTATAGCAAGCATAGGTTATGATAGTCTTGATGCAGGCGTTGCTATGGCATATGTCTACTCCGATACCAGTACCACACCCTCTTGTGGCGTGGTGAGCATTGACCATGCCATGACTTGGAGCTCCTTACAAACGGTAAAACAAGGCGACACCAGTGTCAATATCTTATTCCCTCCGGCCTATCCTATAATGCCCGAGCGCTGGGGCGACTATACCGGTATAGCTCGCAAATACAATGCCTCCCAGCCACAAGCCTGGATGGCCGCCGCCTTTGGTGCCAATACACCACCTCGCAAAGCTTCTTATGGTACCTGGATAGCACAGATTATTACAGCCGAATCGCACATACCTAGTGCTACTTCATTTTTTACACCGGCGCCTTCACTCACGCTATTTCCCAATCCTGCCACCTCTACTTTCTATATGGAATTTGACAACGATCAAGAGGGTGTCGTACGTATCGATATCGTAGCGGCCAATGGTCAGCTTGTCAAGGTTCTATTTGAAGATTATCTCAGAGTGAGCAAAAATAGAATCTCATTCAATCAATCTATGCTGGCCAAAGGTGCCTATATCGTACGAATCCATCGCCAGGGCAAACGTCTTATGACCCAAAAATTACTTATACATTAATGCTCAAGATATCGATCATCATCCTTGTGGTACTATTTTTACTATGGAGCATCCATAGCTTGTGGATATCCAGAGTGCCTGAAATGCGCTATCGGGTGGTGAAGAAGCTGGGGCAGGTCGAGCTGCGAAGCTATGAAGAGTGTCTGCTTGCGACAGTCGTATTGGATACCCCGGTCGACAATCAGTCCATTTATCGTGGATTCAATAAGCTGGCATCTTATATCAATGGTCAAAACCAATTACAATCGTCTATCAAAATGACCGCTCCCGTGCTCGAAGCAAATGCAAAAATTGCGATGACCGCTCCCATCCTATCTAGCCAAGGAGATACCTCCGCCCCCACCCTCAGTTTTGTAATGCCTATGCAATTCACTAAGTCTACATTGCCACAGCCTGACGATTCTTCCATACAGATACAGTCTCTTCCCACACGCACCATGGCTGTAATGACGTATGGTGGATATGCTACAAGAGCTCGCGTGGAAGCAAAAAAAAAACGATTACTTGCCCTCTTGCAACAGCAAGCTATACCCACTAGCGGTGAGGTACTAAGTGCTCGTTTTAATCCTCCCTGGACTATGCCTCTGCTCATGAAAAATGAAGTTATGGTGGAAGTGCAGCCTATACCATAGCTTGAATATAGTTTTTTTCTTTTCGGGAAGCTCCTCGATCTACCATTGTGCATTCACATCGGGCTCTCCGCTATATCTGCCCTTTTGTATAGGGTAAGCATCGATGATGATTTCGAATAGAGGGCAGGATGCCGCTGCGATCCCGGCTAGCTTTCATCGACAGATACAATCAGCATCGGGGGAGAGACCGCTCATAGAGGTATCCCCCCTTGAACTCTAGCCTCGATCGTAGTGGATACCGCATCCTAGTACATAGTATCCTTCTACTACAGGCATCCTGATGCGGTAGAAGCGAAGAGCGAGAAGTAGCTGAGTGTTGTCGAAAAGATGAGCTCCAAAAAAATTACATTATACGTATGCTATGCGCGCCATACCAGCCATCCCAAAATCATCCAAAGAATACCTTTTAGTAAAAAAAAGAGAAAGGCTCCTATCCCTATTTTTCGCCACAAATTTTGGTATTTGCGAAAATGTTTTGTACTCAATTGCATAGAATTTCATAGGTTTTGAAAGTGCTTTTCATTGGCGTTTCTTTGCCTTCTGCTTTGTAACGAGCCAGGTCTGCAAAAGCTCGTTGATGTCCTTCCACGAAAGCTTGTGACTTTGTCCAAGTATGGAAAGCTTCCTCATGCTCCCAATAGCTCACAACAAGATAGGGGTCATTGAGTGTAGCAGGTTTGAGTACATGCATGTCTATATAGCCGGGCATGTTGTCGATAGCATGTGCGCGCGAGCCAAAGAGCTCTTCAAAACGCTGCTGATAATCAGCATGGCAATGGATATAATTAATGGCTACAAATTTTTTGATCATAGAATATTTTTTATACGTGCAAAAAAACATATTGCATGTTGAGACTCAATCAGCTATCAGGAAATAGAATTGTGATATCCGAAAAATTAGTGCATACCTTAATAAAAAATAAGAATAAGAAGCGTTATTTTTGGGAATGCAAAAACGTATAGTCGTCTTTATGCTCGCCATGCTATGGCTCTGTCGCATTGCTGATGCGCAAAATTTTTATCAGTTTTTTGATGGTGCCGATACAACGGCTATAGGTATCAAAGTATGGAAAGATACCGTGCCAGGCAATGTGTGGCAGATAGGTCCACCGCAAAAATCAGTGTTTACCAAAGCACAGACTCTTCCTAATGTCATGGTCACCGACACCTTGCTGCGCTATCCGGTTGGTATGGATGCGTCGTTTTATTTTTCGTTTAAGCCACAGAGTGGGGTGAGTAAAATAGCGTTGCATTGGAAACAAAAATTGCATACGGAAACTTCAGTAGATGGAGGAACGGTAGAGTATTCTTCTGATGGTGGTGTGAGCTGGACAAGTATCTTTAGCAATCCATTGATTAGTAATTTTACCGGATATCAGGCGGCCAATGTTGGACCTATTTTCAATAGCCTTACGGCCTTTCATGGTACCGATACGGTATGGCGCGATGTATGGCTCGATTTTGATATTGCGTGGTTGAGTGCAGGCGACAGTCTACTGTTTCGATACCGATTTATGTCGGATCCCAACCAGTCGATGCACGATGGCTGGATGATTGATAATCTGATGATACATGATATCACACCTTTGGGTGTAAGTGATACAAAGGCTTCGCACCCTTTTCGTATAGTGCCACAACCTGCCAGCCATTCCATCACACTATTGGGTGAATCTTCCAAGCCGCTTAGTGTGAGTATTTTTTCGATACAAGGTCAATGTGTAGGTAGTCATCATGGTGTGTCGCTTCCTTTTTCGATTTCATTGGCATCGCTCAGAGCAGGCTTGTACACCCTGCGTGTACAGTATGCCGATGCAAGTGTGGCATACCTGCCTCTACTACTTAGTAGCGGCGTGCACTAAAAAAATCTTTCATGAGTTGAGCGCATTCATCGGCCAGTATGCCCTGTTGTAGTTGTGTTTTTGGGTGTAAAGCCTTTGCGTCGCAGCAGCGCGAATACCCGTTTTTCGGATCGGAGGTGCCATAGACGATTCGGCCTATTTTGCTCCAATACAAAGCGCCCGCACACATCAGGCAGGGCTCTACGGTGACGTACAAGGTGGCATGAGGTAGGTATTTGCTACCGAGGCTATTAAAGGCAGCGGTGAGTGCAATGATTTCGGCATGGGCAGTGACATCGTTGAGCAGTTCTACCTGATTATATCCTTTGGCTAAGATATGATCTTGCTGCACGATGATAGCACCTACGGGCACTTCATCGTGCCGGAAGGCAGTATGAGCTTGTTGCAAAGCCATGCGCATATAGTGTATGTCTTGTGTGTTCGGATCGATCATTAGTGTATCGTAAATTTGACTTTGCCACTGCCTACGAGTGGTTTTTTGATAGAGAGTACTTGGAGTGTATAGGGGTGATCGCGATAGATAAATTCGATTTGGTCTTTTTCCTTCATCATTTTTTCATGTACGATTTTATCATTGGCACGAAGGGTGATATCGGCTTCTTTACGAGTCACTTGCCCTATCTGCACGATAAGAGATTCGGCATTGCCTTCGATAATTTTTTGGCTATTGGCTTCCATCATACTTTCGATACCTTGGGTGGGTATATGGAGTGCATACTTGTAAGAGATGGGTTTGGCTTTATCTGATTTATTGTGTTCAGTAGACTGGCAGGATACCATAAGTAGTACGCCAAAGGTGAGGAGAAAGGAGTGGAGTTTCATAATATGCATAGCAGTAGCAAAGCTACATCCATTTTGGAATAGAATCATCGGCGCGTGTGCATTAAGCTAAATGCAATGTGATAAGGCAAAAATGATATGGTATCATGGCACTTACAGCCTTGAAATGGGTGGACTATCGAATACGAATTTGTCCTGACTGAATGGTACGAAACGACTTTGTATCCTGAATATGGTACAGATAGGATCCGCTGGCAAGTGTAGGAAGGTGAAGCGTATTGTGTCCACTACTCAATGTGTGTTGTAGAATACTTCTGCCATGTAGGTCATACAAGGTAAGTAGGGCATTGGGTAGCGAGTGCGTGAGAGTGATGTGTAGTATATCCTCTGCAGGATTGGGATATAGTATGGCAGATTCTGATTTTTCACTATCAAGATTTTGAATAGAAAGTAGTGTGCCATAGGCATCAAGCTTGAATAGATATAATTCTTGCTTTACAGGATTAGGGGATTGGTAATATTCTTTAAAACAAACGATCATCACACCATTATCATTAGTAGGGATAATTTTAATAGGATAGTAATTCGCATCACCCCCAAACTCTCTGGTCCATACTATCTGAAGACTAGTATCTAATTTATTTACAAGGACATAACTGTTGAATAGTAAGCCGGGTACGAAATGAGAAACTTCCAAAGAGTATAATGAGTGGTCTTTTGTTTGAGCTATTGGGCCGAGTCTGGCATGCAAATGAGCATAATCTTCTACAGAATCTTTACTGCCAGGCATTGTGACATACTTGATATATCGTAAATCATTGGTGTATTTGAAAATGTAATGTCTTTGGTTCGGGTTTTTACCCAACAATATAGACATATACATGTTTTGATTTAAGGAATCAAAATATAGATAAGGATAACCCATTAGGTAGCCTGTCGTCATCATGGGGTAGGAGTATGGATATCCTGTAACTCTAGTGATATTTAAATTAGTATCAAATATTTTAATGCATTCTGCTGCGGGTACTGTATAATTTGCCGCAACATACAAAGAGGAGTCGTGTCGGGGATATGCGATCGAGAATGTCCTAAATCGGTTAGATAGAGGAGAAGTATCAACGATAACTTTATATTGAATACTGTCAAAGTTTGCATTCAATTCAAACAAATACATATTTAATTCCATAGGAGTTAGGCTTAATCTGTTTCGTACATTACCCGATAAGATATAGTTTCCATTCAAGCCTCTATTACAAAACATACGTTCAAAACCTGTAAGAGTATCAGGCGTATCGTATGTTTTTTCCCAAATGATATTGAAGTTGGAGTCCGTTTTTCTGATATTGATCAGTCGAATAAAATTAGGCGATTCTACTCTTTTTTCACCCACAAAAATGTACTCATTTGGAGATAACTTATAGACTTCTCTATATTGCACATAATCATTAAGAGTATAAGATTCTGATTTGTTGTATACAATAGCACCATCGTAATCTGTCTTAATATATTTTTTGCCGAGTGTATTTGTATTGGTATCCCACCAACTTCTCACAAATAAATATGTTTGAGAGATACTATCTTCATAAAATACATCGAAATAATTATGTGTGGGTTCATCTTCACTTGCCAAAAATTGCTTTTGTGCCCTCAAGGGCACAAAAGCAAAAAGTAAACTGATAAAAAATATTATAT
>DAIUCL010000037.1:0-18084 GCA_036846185.1 Chitinophagaceae bacterium | reverse complement strand
GTGCACGACTAGCTGTAGGTAGCGATGGCATCTACATGCAGACCCTCAAAAAAAATAGCGATAAGCTACTCGCCCTGGCTTCCGAAATGATTACCCAACCTAATTTCTCGCAAGCCGAATTGGACAAATTAAAAAAACAAGCCAAATCAGGCCTGGTACAACAGCAAGATGATCCCGAAGCCATGAGTCGCAATATCACTGCTATTCTCAATTATGGCAAAAACCACCCTTACGGCGAAGTGATGACCGAAAAAACACTCGAAAACATCACCCTCGATGACTGTAAAAAATACTACGAGACTTACTTCAGACCCAATGTAGCCTACATGGCCATCGTAGGTAATATTACCCTCGACGAAGCCAAAGCTCAAGTGGAAAAACACTTTGCCGGCTGGAAAAAGAAAGACGTACCCGTCGCTAAATACACCACACCCAAACCCGGACAAGGTGCTGCCGTAGCCGTCGTAAACAAATCAGGTGCCGTGCAAAGCGTCATCGATATCACCTACCCTATCGATCTTAAACAAGGACACCCCGACGAATTAAAACTCAAAGTAGCCAACGGTATACTCGGTGGTGGAAGCACCGGCCGACTATTCCAAAACCTGCGCGAAACCAAAGCCTGGACCTATGGCTCCTACTCCTCCGTGCGCAGTGATGAATTAGCCTTTGGAGGCAGCTTCTCCGCCACCGCCAATAGCACCACCTCTGCCACCGATAGCTCCGTGGCCGAAATACTCAAAGAAATGGAAAAATTGCGTACCGTACCCGTATCTCAAGAAGAACTTGATGGATTTAAAAATTACATGGCCGGTACCTTCGCTCTCGGACTAGAAGATCCCAAAACCCTCGCACGCTATGCCATCAACGAGCGCAAATACAATATGCCCAAAGACTACTACAAAAACTATCTCAAAAACTTAGATGCAGTTACTAGCAACGACGTAATGGAAGTAGCCAAAAAATACATCACTCCGGGCATCGCTCATATCACCGTAGCCGGCGATAAAAAAGAAGTAGCCGAAAAACTAAAACAATTTGGCCCCGTTACAGTCTACGACATGTATGGTAATGTAGAAAGTAACGAACCCGCCAAAGCAGTGCCAGCCAACATCAGCGCACTCGACGTAGTCAAAAATCATATCCAAGCTACCGGTGGCGAAGACGCATGGAAAAAAGTAAATGATATGACCATGACCATGACCACCGAAATGCAAGGCATGGCTATCACCCTCAAAACCATTCGCAAAGCACCCAACAAAATGATGATGGATGTGAACGCCATGGGTATGAGTATGCAAAAAATCGTCTTCGATGGTACCAAAGGCTATATGTCGCAAATGGGACAAAAACAAGACTTTGAAGAAGAACAAATAAAAGAATATCAAGACGAAGCTGCCATGAGCAAAGACCTCTCCTACCTCGGTAGCGGATACACCCTCACCCTCAAAGGCTCCGAAAAAGTAGATGGCAAAGACGCTTACTTGGTAGAAGTCACCAACCCCTCCGGTGATAAAGTAATGGAATACTACGAGATGAGTTCTAAACTCAAAATTAAAACCGTAGCAACCCAAGAAACACCCCAAGGCAATATGACACAAACCACCTACTACAAAGACTACAAACCCGGCCCCGGCGGATTGCTCTTCCCACAAATGATCAAGCAAAACATGGGACCGCAACTCATGGAACTCAAACTCCAAAGTGTCGAAATCAATACCGGTGTCAAAGACGATACCTTCCAATAGACAAGCACTTATCTTACACCAAAAACCTCCCTCTATGGGAGGTTTTTTTTTGTTCTAATATTTTTAGGAGCCGGGCAACAAATCATTTTTCATCCACTTCGCGCTTTCCGCTGTATCTGCCCTGCCACCAAGTGAGATAATCATTGCATACTATCGAATAGCAGGGCAGGATGCCGCTCCAATCACGGCTATGGCTCAAGGTCTTTTTCTCTATTCATCTGCTGCCAATTCATACTGTGTAGATAAAAAATAAGATAAACCATACAGGCACTAAAACGAAGGCTGACAAACTTAGCACTGTCGACCGAAGTATCCTCCCTCGAGCCTTAGCCCCGATAGTAGTGAATCCCGCATCATTCGCCACCAGGCAACTACCCCTACACATGAGATGCGGGAGTAGCGGATAGCGGGAAGTGGATGAACCATGTACAATCGATGAGCTCCCCCAAAAAAAATAAAGAACTTACACGAAGCGTATCTTTTCATTTGTTTTTTGAACACACAAAAGCTACCTTTGCAGCCACAACATTTTACGTCTGTATTTCATATACCTGAAGGGATAGTCCCCTCGGGATAAAAAAAAAATGCCTAAAGACAACTCCATCAAGTCGGTTTTGATTATTGGTTCCGGCCCCATTATTATTGGACAAGCTTGCGAATTTGACTATTCGGGCACTCAAGCCTCTCGCTCCCTGCGCGAAGAAGGTATCAAAGTCATCCTTATCAACTCCAACCCTGCCACTATCATGACCGACCCTATGATGGCAGATAAGGTGTATCTCCTTCCTCTTACGGTAGAAAGTATCGAACAAATACTTCAGGAAAACGACATCGATGCCGTATTGCCGACTATGGGTGGCCAAACGGCGCTCAACCTGGCCAAAGAAGCCGAAGAACTGGGACTTTGGCAGCAATACAATGTTAAGCTAATAGGTGTCGATATCAAAGCGATCGACAAGGCTGAAGATAGAGAGCAATTTCGCCAATGGATGATACAACTAGGGGTGACGGTGGCTCGCGCCAAAACAGCCAACTCCTATCTGGAAGGCAAAGAGTTTGCCCAACAGATAGGTTTCCCTTTGGTGATCCGTCCATCATTCACTCTTGGAGGTACAGGCGGCGGATTTGTACATGCCCCCGAAGATCTGGACGAAGCACTCAATAGAGGTCTGCAAGCCAGCCCCATCCACGAAGTGCTCGTAGAGCAAGCCGTACTGGGCTGGAAAGAATATGAGTTAGAACTCCTTCGTGATAGTGCAGACAATGTATGCATCATTTGCACCGTCGAAAATTTTGATCCCATGGGTGTGCACACCGGCGATAGCATCACCGTTGCTCCTGCCATGACCCTGAGCGATACGGCCTTCCAACTCATGCGCAATACCGCCATACGTATGATGCGAGATCTGGGCAACTTTGCCGGTGGCTGCAATGTACAATTTGCCATGAACCCCGATACCGAAGAGATTATTGCTATCGAAATCAATCCCCGTGTAAGCCGCTCTTCCGCACTTGCCTCCAAAGCTACCGGCTATCCGATAGCCAAGATAGCAGCCAAACTTGCCATCGGATACCGCCTCGATGAATTACAAAATCAAATCACAGGCAATACCTCTGCCTTCTTTGAACCTACGCTGGACTATGTGATTGTGAAAATACCCCGATGGAACTTCGACAAATTCAAAGGTGCCAAAGATACCCTCGGCTTGCAAATGAAAAGTGTAGGCGAGGTCATGGCAATCGGTCGCAGCTTTACTGAAGCCATCCAAAAGGCTTGCCAAAGCCTCGAAAACAATGCCATAGGACTGGGCTATTATGGCAAAAGTCTGATGAAGTCGGACGATATTCTTGATTATCTGAAAACACCCAAATGGGATAGAATATTTCGTATCAAAGACGCCCTCATGGCAGGAGTCAGTGTCAACTCGATATCCAAAGCCAGCCACGGTATCGACAAATGGTTTCTGAACGAAATCAAAAAACTCTGTGATATAGAAAAAGAAATCGCCAAATACAAGCTGGACACTATACCCGAAGAATTATTCAAAACCGCAAAACTTCATGGCTTCAGTGACGAACAGCTCAGCAAAATCATGAATGACGGCTCCGAAGATAGTGTATACGAAAAACGAAAAGCAATGGGGCTTACCCGTGTGTTCAAAATGGTAGATACCTGTGCCGCCGAATTCGAAGCAAAAACCCCATATTTTTATAGCACCTTCGAGACCCTCTCTTCCGACAATTCTCTTCATCACAATGAGTCGGCAGTCAGCAACAAAAAGAAAATCATCGTACTCGGCTCCGGCCCCAACAGAATAGGACAAGGGATTGAGTTTGACTACTGCTGTGTACATGGCTTGCTCGCTATCAAAGAGTGTGGCTATGAAGCTATCATGGTCAATTGTAATCCGGAAACGGTGAGTACAGATTTTGACATGGCTGACAAACTCTATTTTGAACCCGTATACTGGGAGCACCTCTGGGAAATCATCGAACACGAACAACCCGAAGGCGTTATCGTACAACTAGGCGGTCAAACTGCTCTCAAACTAGCCAAACGCCTTCATGAAAAAGGCATCCGCATCATCGGCACTTCTTTTGACAATATGGATATCGCCGAAGATAGAGGCCGCTTCAGCGATATGCTCAAAGAATTGGATATACCCTACCCCGAATATGGCAGTGCCTTCACCGTAGACGAAGCCATAGAAGTAGCCAACACCGTAGGCTATCCGGTATTGGTACGCCCAAGCTATGTATTGGGTGGGCAGCGTATGCGCATTGTAATCAACGATGATGAACTCGAAAGTGCTGTAGTAAGCATTTTGAAGCATATCCCTGATAATAAAATCCTCATCGACCACTTTCTGGATCGCTGCCAGGAAGCAGAAGTAGACGCTATCTTTGATGGAGAACAAATACACATTATGGGTGTGATGGAGCATATCGAACCTGCCGGTATACACAGTGGCGATAGTAATGCCGTATTACCGGCCTTTAACCTTACCCCTCTGCTCGTTACTACCATGGAGCACTATGCCGAAAAAATAGCGCGTGCCCTGGATATTCGTGGGCTTATCAATATCCAGTTTGCTATCAAAGACAACAAAGTATATGTGATAGAAGCGAATCCTCGTGCCTCACGCACCACTCCATTCATAGCTAAAGCCTATCAAATCCCCTATCTGAATGTGGCTACCAAAGTGATGATGGGCACTCACAAACTCAGCGACTTTACCTTTGAGAAAAAGCTGGAAGGATTTGCCATCAAAGAACCCGTATTCTCCTTCAATAAATTTCCGGGGGTGAATAAAGAACTAGGACCTGAAATGAAATCGACCGGCGAAGCCATTCGATTTATCAAAGATCTACGCGACCCTTATTTCAGACAACTTTACAAAGATAGAAGCATGTATTTGAGCAAATAGAAACTACCAAACCGTTTTTTAAAGCACTTAGTGAATGTATACTGAGTGCTTTTTTTTTATAATAAAGTGAATATACTATATTGTATTTAGCACGCTCATGATAATTTAAAGGGAGTAGACTAATTATAAAAATTCATTTAACTAAGTAAACTTTGGGGAGTGTAATCTGTAGCTTTCCAGAAAATAGATTCATCACTCTTTTACTATTTTATGCACTATCAACCGTTGATTCTCACTTTTGATAACTGCATAATACGACCCTGCAGCCAATGATGAAGTAGAAATCTTACGACTGTCATCAATGATACAGTCATGCACTAATCGTCCATCTAAGGTATAAATTTCTGCCGTCAACGATGTGTATTTACTTGGTATCTTGATATAAAATTGATCTTTTGATGGATTGGGATAAAACACAAATTCTTCCAACTGCTTAGGCTCCGTTTCCTTTGTAGAGACAAATATTGCACCCACCGAATCCAACTTAAATACACGCAAATCATTGCCCGACCCATCGAAATGTCGAAAACTTCCTATCAGTAACACTCGATCATTCGAATCCAAACAAGCTTTGCTTATCCAATAACTCCCTGTATTGTCCACCAAAAAGCGAGACCACTTTAGTTGCAAGTTTGAATCAAGACAATGAACATTCACCACTCCCCGCGACTTTTGCAAGCATAGTTCAAAACTCACTGCATAATAATCTCCATTTTTACCTCTCAGCAGACCGCCATGAGGGGGGGAACTCTGCGATGCAATAGATGTATCTTCCGCTGCATACCAAGGTAGCATTATCTCCTTTATTATAGTATCTTTTCGACGATCTACTATGTAGATAGCGTTAAATAGGGTAGTTGATTGAAACATTGAATCATATCTTGGCGTACCCCTCACTGATGCCGAAATAAGGTATTGAGTATGTGTATATGGCAGATAGCCCACAAATTGAGTACTTTGCACCCCACGGTATGCAGATACACTATTGACTCCCATAGCGTCGTGCGACCATATAGGCTTAGTGCTATCTATGTCACACAGCCATGTAGCAGTATCTATATTGCTGACACTTACATGAAATTCTATATTGTGAGGAGATTGGTGTGTCGTATCTTTCTTGGCACGCATAAATACTTTTTGCTTTTGTAGCAAGGTATCATAGTAGGAGTTTAAATACACTCCAAATAGAATTTTTTTGGGATGTAATTGGGGGGAGTATATCTCTTTTACATTCTTAATTTGCATTTGATTATCTAATGACATGACATAACATGATGTCTTATTGTATATTGTATTGCCAGGAAATTCTATGTAAAAAATTGACTTTTCATTGGCGTTTAATTTAACGTCTAATACAGTAAAACCAGATGTAATACTAGTAGCCAAGCTATATATCACAGGCGATATTATTTCTAAATCAGAATTTAATCTTCCAAGAAAAATATAATTAATTGAGTCTGCATACAATTGTCCAGCTACCCATAGACTATCTTGATATTTCCCTATCCATTGTGGAATAATTAATGTATCAAAAGGATTACTAAATAAATTCCATTCCCTAGTTTTCACAATGGCTCCTTGTGCATCATATCGTATTATCCCAAAGCTCTTTTGCAAATTAGTCTGATTAGAACCTTGAAAGGAATTAGTGGTTAGTACATATAATTCTTGTGAAGACTTATCTAAATAAGAGTATGAGCTACCTAATCCATAATATGTAGTATTCCACACAGGATTTTGATAATAAAACACCTGACTGTATGTGCTTACAGTCAGGTGAAGTAAAATGATAATGAGTAGGTTTCGTAAGTACATAATTTATTGAAATATCAAACCGGGTGATGACATCGCTCCCCCTTGTGTAAATATACTAAATTTCAGATCACCATTAAACCACATATCTCCATCAAGAATATTATCGTTGTTATTATCATACCCAGACCATGTGCAAGGCGTACTTCCTGCATAGAGCCAAGAATTGGGAACATTTATATCATTTCTGGCAAATTGCAATACACTCGGAAGGATGCTTTGCCAATAATAATTTACTTGACTGGATATCATGCAATTGTCGGGATTGTTTATGTCATCTGACCATAATAACGTTAAACTATAAGGATTTATTATACCATTGTACCCATTTGCAATAGATAGTGAATTTACACTCCAATTAGATATATTTGGATTTGCATTCTATTTCTCCTCATTTTTGATTGTCTATATCACGGATTTATTTGACTGTTAAATACATAGAGGACTCCTGATATTTATTATATTGTGGCAACAAATCAAACTATATGAAATCGCAGTTCCCATGCTTAAGCTATATAAACGCATTTATGTTGTCTCTTCTATTTTGTGTTACCCTGTGTAGTATTCGTATTAAGGGCTATTCTCAGAGCAATGAAATAGACAGTCTTAAAAACAAACTGATAAATAATATACCTGCCAATAAAAAAGCAGAGTTGTACAATGATATTTCTTTTAAGCTGGTATATATTGATTTAACAAAATCATTGACATATGCAGATAGCGCATTAGTTCAATCTATTAGGACAAATGATGCCAAACAAATAGGAAGATCCTATACCAACATTTCAAATTACTATATTGGTACAAACAAAATGGATAGTGCCTTGTATTATTTGGACAGTGCATTATTCTATTATCAAAAAGCTAATTACAAGAAAGGTATTGGACTAGTAGAAGGCAATTATGGAATGATTTATTACAACACAGGTAATCATGGAAAGAGCCTGAAACATTTTTTTAAAGCACTTGAAATTTTTGAAGAATCGGGAGATGAAAGCAATAAGGCTGACCAACTCTCTGCTATCGCCAATGTATACATGGAAAACAAAAACTATCCCAAAGCAATCTACTATGATTCAATGGCTTACCTTATTTATAAAAAATTGAATATTAGAGATGCCATGGCGATGGTAGAAGGAAATTATGGCAACATCTATGCAGACCTCAACCAACATGAAAAAGCAATCGCAGCCTATCACAATGCCATAGCTATCTATAGAGAATTGGGTTATGAATGGGACTTAGCCAGAAATCTTTCCAATCTGGGATCTCAGTTAGTAGAAACCAAACAACTACATGAAGCCAAAATAGCCCTTGAAGAAGCTATCAAATTGTCCGTAAAACAAGAATATAAGATAGGTATATCGGGAGCTTACTTCAATCTTGGTACTTGCTATTACTTGAGTTGGTTACATAGCCATGGCAAGCAGAAAGAATACCAAGTGATAGCTGCCGATAAATCATATCTTCTTCAAAAAAGTATTGATTACACAGAAACCTCCCTTCGACTCAATGATGATATTAACCCACAAGTCAGTGCTAATATCTATGAGAAACTAGCCGTGTTGTATGAAGAAATTGGTGATTACAAAAAAGCATTGGAATGCCAAAAAAATTATAGTAAGGCTGTGGACTCTCTACGAAAATTCGAAAACAAAATTGAAATAGAACGATTGACAACCCAAAGAGAAATAGAACTTAAAAACAAACAAATAGAACTAGATAAATTGGCCGTAGAGAAAAAACGTAATGAAAGGTTATACTTCTCCATTGGATTTTTACTACTTGCCTCTTTGATGTTCCTTATTTATAACAATTACCGAAAACAAAAATCGAATGCATCCGCATTGAATAAACTAAATCTTATCATATCTTCTACCAATGAAGAACTCCTTCATAAAAACACCACTTTAATATCTACGCTCGAAGAACTTCAACTTACACAACAACAACTCATAGAATCCGAAAAACAAAAACAAGCTGCCCTCACCAGATCCGCAATTTCGCAAGACATTCATGACGACATTAGCTCCAACCTCAATAAACTGACTTGGCTTACACGAAAACTAAAATCATTGATACTTAATTCCGATGATTCTATCAGTGAACTCATCCAAAAAATAAACAACATTTCATCCAATACAGTAGATAGTCTGGCTGAAATTATATGGTCATCAAACCCTGAAAGAGATAATGTAGATAGCCTACTTAGTTTCATACGATCCTTTGCCAATCAATATTTAGAGGGCAGCTCCTATACTTTAGAAATTGACTTTCAAGAAGATTATGACAATGTATCTCTTAGCCCCGCAATAAGGAGAAATATTTATCTCGTCTGTAAAGAAGCTATTCATAATGCCGTAAAGTATGCTAAAGGAAATAAAATTTTATTACAATTTCGTCTTGAAAATAAATATGCTACTCTATCTATCGCTGATAATGGCATAGGCATTTCTAATAGCTCCCAAAAAGGTAGTGGCTATGGAATGAATAATATGGCTAAAAGACTGGCCTCCATAGGCTGGAACTTTGAATTAGCTGTAGACAAAGGGACTACCATCACTATACATGGGAAGCTAAGCTGAATCTAGTTTTTCTAAACCAAAACCTATATCAAGAAATCTGAAGGTTTAAAATACCCTTCTATTACATGATTTTACGACAACTGTTTCTAAGATCATTCCCTCTATTTTCAAATTATCTACTTTTATGTGATTTCATACCTTTTTCCACGTCGATACTTTTGCATCATCATTCAAACACAAAAATATCTAAAAACAATGAAACAAGGTATCACACTTCCATTCAAAACAATCATGATGTTCTTCTTGAGCATCGCAGCCATCTCCTGTCAAAAAAAACCGGTAGACATCAATATCAAAAACAAATCCTACCATTTTGACGAAATGGGAAAAAAACTAGAATCAAAACTTGGCTCAGGCTGTGTAGGCATGCAATATTCTATAACTGAAAACGGACAACTCCGTACTGAAAATGCCATAGGCTTAAGAGTATTACCTATAGATGGTTTAGAACTACCTTACACAACCACTACCCGAAAATCAGTCCATAGCTGTAGCAAGACGATCACTGCAGTAGCTCTCGTAGCACAAATGAACAAATACAATGTAAAACTAGACGATGCCATAGGAGACTTCCTACCTGAACGGTGGAACCTAAATCCCAGTATGAGCAGTATCACATTCAGAAATCTACTTACTCATAGAAGTGGTCTCACCGGCACCAGAGATGATTTTGCTTCTATGAAAGAGTACATGACTTCATCGGGTATATTTCTTCCTACTGCCAATGCTGTATATGCCAATGTAAATTACTCATTGCTTCGACTCATAATTCCTATGATTAATCCTAGCATAAAAAATGATATCAATAACAACTACACGGATACGTATGCCGACCAAACTCTCTCTAATGCCTATGTAAATATAGTTCGTGAGCTTGTACTTATCCCCTCCGGTATCAATGCAGCGGTAGCTCCCGCTATTTGGGATGGATCGGCAACTCTGGGTCCTACAAGAAATTACAACTTTTCTGATCAATCAGTATCCGGGTATACACATACCGACCAAACATTGCTGACTGGTGCTGGCGGTTGGTATATGAATACCAATGAATATGCCGCCTTTTTAGCACATCTCTTTGGAAATAAAATACCTAATGTTGATGCCACGATGTTGATGAACAACAGACTAGGTATGTGGAATGGCAATTGGAATGAAACAAATTTCTTTGACCACAATGGTTCTATAACGTCTACTTTAGGAAGGGGTGGCGTATGTCAATGGATACATATACCCACTAGCAATATCACTATGGTGGTTCAAATCAACTCTCAAAATAACAATTTCTCTGCATCTCAACTAAAAACTATGATGATAGAAACTATCAATGAATCTTATTATTAATCCGTTATCCCTAATCCAAACCATCAATCGGGCAACATTCGTTGCCCGATTTTAAATTCTCTTATAACTGAAAAGAATAAAACAACAACCACAATCATGCTTACTTCTAATATATTTGTAAAAAGAATTCAACCAATGTCTACTCCACCTGCCATCATTCATATTGCTATTGTAGAAGATGACAATGATATCCTTGAATATGTCAAAGAGATTATCAATCTTAATCCTGATACCTATTGCCAACATTGCTACCACTCTGCCGAACAATTTTTGCATGAAGTTAATACCCTTGTGGCTGATGTAGTACTCATGGATATTACGCTACCTGAAATGAATGGTATTGACTGTGTCAAGCATGCCAAACAGCTTCGCCCCGACATACAATTTATGATGTTCACATCACACAATGATGCCGAAAAAACATTCCAATCGCTTTGCAACGGAGCCACCGGATATTTGCTCAAACATGAATCCGAATCCAATATACTCCAATCCATCAGAGATATTCACAAGGGTGGCTCCCCCATGTCCACCGAAATAGCACGAATCGTAGTCAATTCCTTACAAAAAAAACAATCCGAAAATACACTTCTCGACTCCTTTACCGCACGTGAGCAACAGATTCTTATAGGCCTATCCAAAGGCATGTCCTACAAAGAACTTGCTGCCACCTACTTTATCAGTATCGAAACCGTTCGCACCTACCTCCGCAAAATTTATGAGAAACTACAAGTCCACTCCAAAGTTGAAGCCCTCAACAAAGTCTTTCCACGATGATGATTACAATGAAGAATACCACTCTCTACTAATCGCTGCATCAGCAAAGCACTCGTATTTTTCTACGCAAAATCCTTTACATTATAACGATTCAAAAACGCTATCGTACGCATGATGTCTTCATGAATGATTCTATCTTTCTCTAGTTTAGCCACCTCCGCACGGTACATCCCCATCAGCTTTTCGATAATTGCCGAAGATCGCAGTGGCCTTCTAAATTCTAGCGCTTGTGCAGCATTGATCAGCTCTATCGCCAGCACCGTCTTCACATTCTCGATCACCTCATACAGCTTAGTAGCTGCATTGGCACCCATACTCACATGATCCTCTTGCCCATTGCTACTCACTATACTATCCACACTGGCAGGTGTGCAGAGTAGCTTATTTTTGCTCACAATCGAAGCAGCGGTATACTGCGCTATCATCAAGCCGCTATCCAAGCCTGCGCTCTTCACCAAGAAGGGAGGCAAACCACGCTGACCACTAATGAGCAAGTACGTTCTTCGCTCCGATATATTACCGATCTCAGCCATAGCTATAGCCAGATAATCAAGATTAATCGCCAAAGGCTGACCGTGAAAATTACCACCACTCACAATCAAATCTTCCTCCGGAAACACGAGTGGATTATCCGTCACGGCATTGATCTCCTGCTCCACGATATGACGTACATGCGAGAGCGCATCGCGCGTGGCACCATGCACCTGCGGTATACAACGAAAACTGTATGGATCCTGCACCTGCGATTTGGCCTTTGCAGCTATCTCACTACCCTCCAAGTAGCGAAGCATAGTTTGTGCTACTTGTTGCTGCCCAGCATGCCTCCGCAGCTGATGGATGCCGGCCATCATAGGCTCTGGTGTAGCATCATATCCATCGTAGGATATAGCAGCGATAAGCTCTGCCCAGTCGAGCAATCGTGTACTCTCATAGGTCGCCCACACCGCATAGCTGCTCATAAACTGTGTGCCATTGAGCAGCGCCAAGCCTTCTTTACTTTGCAAGCGAAGTGGAGCAAAGGATAGCGCACTAGCCTCCGTGAGTCGGCCATCTACATATACCTTACCCTTGCACAAGAGTGGCAAACTCAGATGAGCCAAAGGAGCCAAATCGCCACTTGCTCCCAACGAGCCCTGCTGAAAAACTTGCGGTGTGATACCCAGATTATAAAAATCCAGCAGGCGCTTCGCAACCTCCTCGCTTACCCCACTATGGCCATACACAAAATTTTTGATTTTCAACAAAAGCATAATACGTACAATACACTGCGGCACCTCGGCACCCGTACCACAAGCATGGCTCAGCACCAGATTTTCTTGCAACTGCTCTATATCCTCTTTCGATATTCGTACATTACACAGAGAGCCAAAACCGGTATTGATACCATAATACGTTCGAGAATCATCGTCCATTTTCCGGTCAAGATAGCTTCTACAATTTTGTAGCAATTGCCAAGCCTTATCCGTCAGTGCTATTTGTTCCTCTTGCAGAGCCATCACATCGTCTATCGTCCAGTATTCTGTGCCTATGGAATGTGCCATATTACCTTGGTTTTTTTGGAAAGTCAAAGGTAGTAAAAGTATGCGTGACTTGCTAGCCTTATATACTACAAGCCCTTAAATCATTACAAGAAATATTTAAATAATTGGGGGCTCTCATCGCTCTACCTAAATCAGCATACACCCGTCCTCTCCAGGGTACGCTGTCGCTCCCGTGCTACGCCATGGCTTCGCACCGCCTCGTACCTCGGCGCCTTACGAGCACGGCAGCCGCCGGGCTTCAGCTCATTTCCCGGCTTTCTCAGCGAGTATACCATCATTCAAATGGCATACTGTATCAGAACACGGTGACTTCAACATCAGAAATACACACTTATTTCTTTACACTTACTTTGCCGAAATATTTCACGCCTGCATTAGTAGTTAATTGATATAAATAAATACCATACGTTACCATTCGTACATCCCATATATACTGCCCCATTTCACCTTTTAACCCGACAGAATAGACCTTATTGCCAAGCATATCAAAAATAGCTAAGTGGGACGCGTTTTCTCCTTTTGGAAATGTATAATACCATGCCACATAATCTACTGATGGATTTGGATAAACAGTAATCTTATTATCATCCTTTACTGTTTTCAAATTACCTTATTCAAGCTATTGTCCACACCATCCAACATCTTGTTACTACTCCCTTATCAGGAACTGAAGAACTCTGAGCCATAAGAATAATGTTTGCTTTCTCTGCGAGGGTGCTTTTTCCACTTTTGTTTTGATACAAGTGTGGAGCAGAAGCTTATTATTCTAATGGGCAGGTGGAGCGATGGGGGTTTTTTGATTGGGGATTTTTTGCGCTTAGGCGTGGACACTGTGCTTGGGGGAACATATTGGTCAATTACGATAGTACAGATAGCTTCCTATAGAATACGACGATGATAAATAGCCGTGATAGGAGCGGTATCCTCCCGGCTTGAGGGTTTGTGAAGCAGAGCCAGCCGGGAGATACAAGCGTATAGCACGATGTGGATGCATAATGTAGTAGACGATGAGCTCCTACATGTAATTAGAATAGCCTGATTACAAATCGCCCAATTGTGGACGAAGCACGATCTGCTCTACTACAGCCTGTGGCGATAGCTGTGTGAGCGACCATATAGTGTGGGCAATATCAGAGGCCTGCATGATTCGTTCCGGCTGTACACCGCTTCCTTTCCAGCTATCGCTCATGGTGGCTCCCGGGTTGACGGTAGTAACTTTGATACCATACGGTTTGAGCTCTTCTCTGAGATTGTGCGAAAAACCCTCTAGCGCATATTTGCTGATACTATATGAGCCTCCCTGTGTGTATGCTTTGAGTCCAGCCACCGAACTTATATTGATGATATGCCCCTGCCTTGCTTGCATCATACGAGGTAGCAGTGAACGAGTGAGGTGGTAAGCGCTGTAAAGATTGGTTTCGATAAGTGTCTCCAGTGTACCATCGGGTTCGGTGCTGATATCGCCCGGTAGGAATCGACCGGCATTGTTGATGAGGACATCTATCTGTGAAAAGGTGTCGAATATAGCAGTGGCAAATCGCTGCACTTGCTCCCTTTGTTGCATATCGGTAGGCAATGCGAGTATACAGGCTTGTGGTGCCAACTGTTGTAGCTGCAAGCGAGCGGCATCGAGCTCTTCGCTGTTGCGCGCACAGATAGCGATGTGCGAACCTTCTTGTATAAATTTACCTGCCAATGCAAAGCCTATCCCTTTGCTGGCTCCGGTGATAACTGTTACCATAAGCTGCAAGATAAGCGCAAAAGTATTTTTGGAAGTATATTTACCGTTTATACCCCGTATGGATTACAAATTCATCACTATCGAAGGCAATATCGGTGCCGGCAAAACGACGCTCTGCCATCTGCTTCAGCAACGGCTGGGTGCCTCTATGATACTGGAACAATTTGCAGAGAATCCCTTTTTACCGAAGTTTTATAAAAACAAAGAGAAGTATTCCTTTCCACTCGAGATGTCTTTTTTGGCGGAGCGTTATAAGCAGCTTAAGGAATTGCTCAATACCCGAAATTTGTTTAGTGAATACATGATCTCCGATTATTTATTTTTGAAAAGTAAGCTTTTTGCGAGGGTGAACTTGTATGAAGATGAATATCGATTGTATGAAAGTTTGTTTGACATTATCTATCCCAACTTACCAGAGCCCGACCTGGTGATATACCTACATGCTCCACTGAGTAAGCTGAAGAAGAATATCGTACAGCGTAATCGTGATTATGAGCAGCAGATTGAGGACCAATACCTAATGGATTTGCAAAATGCTTATTTGCAGCTTATCAAATCGAATAAGTTCAAATCGCTGATAATCGACACCACGGCTACTGATTTTTTGAATAATCCTACACATCTGGATCAGCTCATGGGGGCTCTTGAAAAGGAGTATAGCAATGGATGGCATCTGGTGGATATTTCTTGATTTTTTGGCTAAAAAATGGTAAAAACTCCCTATTTGAGCAATTTTCGAGTACTTTTGTGCCCATTTTAAACCATAAAAATATAAAAACAGTATGGCAAATCAAACCATTTTAGACTTGCTGGGCGATCAGGCATCGTATTATTTAGATCATCAATGCCAGACGATCAGCAAAGACCAATTGTATGCACCTTCACCAAATACAATAGAGGATGTATGGGTGGGAAGCAATCGTAATCCGCAAACCCTTCGTAGTATCCAAGCCTTGCTTGGCAATGGTCGACTCAAAGACACCGGCTATGTATCGATCCTACCGGTAGACCAGGGTATTGAGCATAGCGCGGGTGCTTCTTTTGCACCTAATCCTATCTACTTTGATCCTGAAAATATTGTAAAACTGGCTATTGAAGGTGGTTGTAATGCAGTCGCTTCTACTTATGGTGTGCTGGGTGCTTGTGCTCGCAAATATGCACATAAGATTCCTTTTATTGTAAAAATCAATCATAACGAATTTATTTCTTATCCTAACAAATTTGACCAAATCATGTTTGGCTCTATCCGTGACGCATGGAATATGGGAGCTACGGCTGTAGGTGCTACGATCTACTTTGGTAGCGATGAGAGTAGCCGACAAATACAAGAAGTTGCCAAAGCATTTGAATATGCGCATGAACTAGGCATGGCTACCGTATTGTGGTGTTACCTTCGCAATGGTGCCTTCAAAACTGCCGAAATGGATTATCATACTGCTGCTGACCTCACCGGGCAAGCCAACCACCTTGGTGTAACCATACAAGCAGATATTATCAAACAAAAATTGCCTACCAATAATGGAGGTTATAATGCCTTAAAATTTGGTAAAACACATAAGAAAGTATACGAAAATCTGAGCAGCGATCATCCTATCGATTTGGCTCGCTATCAAGTAGCTAACTGCTACATGGGGCGTGTAGGCTTGATCAACTCCGGTGGTGAAAGTAAAGGTGCTACCGATATGGCCGAGGCAGTGATGACAGCCGTGGTGAACAAACGTGCAGGAGGTATGGGGCTCATCAGCGGACGTAAAGCATTTCAAAAACCAATGAATGAAGGGGTGGCTCTATTGAATACTATACAGGATGTATACCTCGATGAAAGTATAAGCTTAGCCTAAGCGAAATACAGCATGAACTGATAGAAGATGCCGCTTTCTACAAAAGCGGCATCTTCGTTTTAAGCCAGATACGATTTTTTGAATATGCATTACTATTATTGAGATATGTTAATCTTCGGACTTTTGAACACGAATTCTTGTTATTAACTTATTTTAGCTTAAAATTTTATTTTTATGAAACATGTATTTTCTCTTCTTGCTCTTACAGCAATCCTATGGGGGGGGGTGTAATAAGCCTAACCTAAACCAAATGGCTCCTCAGCAAACATCACTTGATAAAAAAAACATTAGCCACATCAAGGATTTCTTTGACCTTCTTAATCAAAAGAAAAAAACCAGAAACAGTACTATAGAAATTGAAACTGATAGCCTTATCTACTATATGGAAGCCGGACTCAATATCGCCTTGTGTGAGTATTATTACGATGCTAGTGTTGATAGTTTACTTAATTTTGAATTAGAATTTACTGCTGAAGAAAACGTATATGCCATTTCGGACATTCTGAATGCACTCACATCAGCAAGTACTACTATGACTACCTTTTACAATAATATCGATCAAAGTGGTACTCACAGAATTCTTTATATTGACATTTTTGACCATGAAAGAAATGGGGATCTTATCTCTTTGAAAGTGCGTGGCGTAGTAGGAAAGCTAGGCAATGCGTTTCAAGATCCTACGCCTTCAGATGAGATTTATTTCAGATCATGGCCTAATTATTTTACCTATGCCTCTTCCGGTTTAAGAGGATATTGTAGCGATCATACTGCCGGCAAACGGATAAGCAATCCATCCAACTCAAATCCGGGTTATATGACGCAATATGGGAGATATGCTTATATGCTATATGGCAATTTGCTGCCGAATAATACGGTACCACCGGTGGTATTTGTTGATATAGATATTGATTACATTTCGAGGGCATTTGCTAATGACAATACGTATAGGTCAGGTTATAATTTTGATATGTATGAAGGATATACGGCCAATGTTTGTTTTGGCACTAATGAGCTTAGCTATTATATGACTAAATCAAATCCGAAGATTAGTAATTTATTAAGCACAATAAATAAGTCATATATTGATCATTGGTGGACGCATAACTATTTATTAAAACCCAATGATCCAGACCCAAGCGCTATTGATGCAAGCTATATAGAAGATGTCATTATTTTGAGCTCTGGAATTCTAATAAACGAACAAGACATTCAAGCATTTCCACTTCCATTTTAATTTTATTTATAATGAAAAATATAATATTTTTTATCA
>DAIUCL010000036.1:0-18440 GCA_036846185.1 Chitinophagaceae bacterium | reverse complement strand
GTTAAGTTAATAATTTCTACAATTTTGAACTGTATGAAAAAAACAGCCAAGTACCGGCAACATAAAATGAGTTTCAGTCTGCCTTTTTCGTCCTTTAAAACGGTATGTTTTCACACTTGGTGTCTGATTTTGTCTTTCAATATGTATACTGCTTATTTTGATTTTGCAATATCCAAGGTCGTATTCCCCTCTTTTTGTACTCCGAAGATAGCCATCAGCCACTGCTCTTGACTCATCATTTGCTTGCTAATATCAAATTCTCTCTCAGTCACAAATACCTCACCACCATCACCATGCAGCGATAGCTTTACACGCTGCTGCAATGGCGATTGACTGCATTCTATTGTACATATGGGGTAGTCGGAGCCGGAGGGCGATGCCACCCAGTCTATCCTGCACCGATGAAGTACTTTGTAGATTCTTTGTGCAAGGTCTTTATCTCCTTTCAGCTCTAGGCGAAGTTTTGGCCTAGCTTCGCCAAATGGGATTAGCTGGGGGTACAATGAACACCATTGTTTCCAAAGCGAATCTTCAGGAAAGCTATCCGAAAATTGCTCGCAGAGCAATAAACCTTCTACAGCTCTGGCAAGTAATAGTTTTTCTCTTTTGACATCATGATTCCCGGAGAGTATCGAGGCAAATTGAATGGCTGCATTTTTATGGTCTTTGTTTTCCAAATAAGTATTGCCCAGCAATAATCTAAAATAAGGAATAATGCCTTTTCGTTTATCTGTTTCGATGTCAGCTTTGAATTTCTTGATAAAATATTTTTTCGTAAAACCTTTTTTCAACAAGTTCACTTCGTCAAAAGAGATTGTACTCTCCGAAGAGAAAAGTTTATACATCACCTGATCGCGCTCCGGATTTGCTGCCAGTTGATTGATGAGATGTACTTTGCGCACATAGCGTTGCAGATACAATACAAGTGTTCGATACAGTTTTTTCGGTTTTAGCCACCAGTACTTATCCGCATTGTGAAGCAAGCGAAGCTGTTTTTCTACACGTGCCAGCTGGAGCACTTCCACACTCATTTCATAATGGTTCTGCCCCAGGGTAGTACCGATGTGTAATTCTCTAAATTGATTGGCTTTTTCGATACTCAACCCGGCGGCAGCAAGATCGCCCATGTACAACTGATTTCGCCCGAGCGCTATCTGATACCACCCAAATCCCGGAGTAGAACCATTGGCCTTCAGTAGCGATTGAAGGTCTTGCAGCGACTTTTTATTATTATTGGCAAATGTATTCAGGATAGATGCATAGTAATACGATTCTTGCATACGCTTATCGCCACCCTCTTCTTGCTGAGCTTCTTTGTAATAGCGCTCGGCCTCTGCAAATTTGCCCTGTATCATACAGAAAGTGGCATAATTGTTTTTCGGAAAATACGAAGTGCTTTTGAGCTGATTATAATAATAACCTGCCGATTCCATATTGAGCAAGTAGCTATACAAAATCGATTTGTAATGCCACACACCGGGCATTTTTTCTTTCTCCAGATTGATCGAAAAAATATTTTGCAACAACACCTGATCTCGTTTTATTTTTTTGGCACTTGAGTCGAGGAGCCTATTGGCATACTGCACATTTTCATCAATCGAATTTTTCAAAAAAGGATATTGAGCCGCTGTATAAAACCGATTGCGATGCACCGTCCAGGCCATCATATTAAAAGTTTCGGTCAAGAACTCATCTTGCAAATCAATCGACATATTATGGCGAAGCAATTTCCATAGAGCACTTACATTATCGGTATTGCTATAGCAATGAGTCAGCGCATAATTAATAAAATCCCAATCTCTTCGATAGCGCATCGACTGTATATAAGTCATGATATCTGCCGTACGGGAAAAATGTTTTTTAAAATCTTTTTCGAGCAGTACTCTAGCCCTCTCGAGCTGCTGAGCCGCCAGTTCATAACCCAAGTAGTCGGCGGCATGCTCATATTTATAGCCCCCCTCAAACATCCAGCCTACATAATAGCTGCTATCGATACGCTTAAATTCTCTACCTCGGGGTAATGCCTCTCGGGATATATAATGCAAATTGCCTCGCTTTGCATCGATCTCATAGCGAAGCGCCTCCTTGCTCTGCGCATGAGTATCTACTGAGTGCAATAGGCACAGCAAGCCTATGCACCACAGAAGTAGTCGACTGATATATCCATTTCCTCTTTCGAGCATCACATGCTAAAGTACACGCTTTATTTCTATTGAATCACGAAAAAAAAACAGAATACACAAAAATTAATTTTTTTTTGGCAGAGCATCTTGGCTGCAAGCATCTACTACCTCCGGCTATCCGCTGCAAGTCCTCGCTCGTGCCTCGCTGTGGGCTTTCCGCTACTATCCGGTCTGAGTTTCATCGTCCGAAATTCTATGTAGCACTCTCTCAAATGGATATGCACCGTCGAGAGCATATCATCGAAGCAACATTAAATGCTAAATCTAAAGACCGCCTCACATTGGCGACGACGATGACCCCTAGCCGAGACCGCAGCGGTATCCTCTACCGTCCGCCTCGGCGGTAGAGATACAAGTGTAGGGCTCGATGTGGCCAAATCAGGGCATACAGCCGGGCTCCCCCAAAAAAATAAACATAAACCTCCCATAATTCTTACCTCTCACACAGGCGAGTGGCATAGAGGTATAAAACATACAAAAAATTTCACTTCTTTGCGATAGCATTTTATCTCTCACGTAAAAATGACTACCTTTGCCCGACCCTTCAATATTCCCCATTTTTATAGTATTGTTCTGAGGTCAAAGGCACTAAAATACAAGGCATGGCAAAGTATATTTTTGTAACCGGTGGCGTTACATCATCATTAGGAAAAGGCATAATAGCGGCATCGCTGGCAAAATTGTTGCAAGACCGAGGATTCAGAGTGACTATCCAGAAGCTCGATCCCTACATCAATGTCGATCCCGGAACTCTCAATCCCTACGAGCACGGCGAATGCTACGTAACCGACGATGGCGCCGAGACGGATCTCGATCTAGGGCACTACGAGCGCTTCCTTAGCACCCCCACCTCTCAAGCCAATAATGTAACTACAGGTCGCATATACCAATATGTCATCAACAAAGAGCGTGAAGGAGCCTACCTTGGCAAAACGGTACAAGTCATACCCCATATCACCGACGAAATCAAACGACGTATCACACTACTCGCTTCCAAAAATGACTATGATATCGTGATAACCGAAATAGGCGGTACCGTGGGCGATATCGAAAGTTTGCCTTACATAGAGTCAATCCGTCAGTTGCAATGGGAATACGGCCGCGACAATTGTATTGTGCTTCACCTCACACTTATACCTTATCTCCGCGCTGCCAAAGAGCTCAAGACAAAACCTACACAGCACTCCGTAAAATTGATGAATGAAAACGGACTCGTGCCCGATATCATAGTGTGCAGAACCGAAGAGCCTATCAGCGCCGATATCAAGCGCAAAATAGCCCTCTTCTGCAACGTCACCGTAGACGCCGTGATAGAAGCCGCCGATGCCGAAACGATCTATGATGTGCCACTCAATATGATGCGCGAAAACCTGGATGCTATCTGCCTCGAAAAACTAAAATTACCTCTCCGATCTGAACCTCAACTCAAGAATTGGAAAGAATTTCTCAATAAATTGAAAAATCCAAAATCGACTGTGAAAATAGGACTGGTAGGCAAATATGTAGAATTGCAAGACGCCTACAAATCGATATTGGAAGCCTTTATCCATGCCGGAGCACTCAACGAATGTAAAGTAGAAGTACGCAATATTCATTCCGAATATCTCAATGCCGACAACGTTAAATCATCGCTCAGTGGGCTCGACGGCATACTCGTAGCCCCCGGATTTGGTAGTAGAGGCATCGAAGGCAAAATAATAGCTATCCAATATGCTCGCGAAAATAAATTGCCCTTCTTTGGTATTTGCCTTGGTATGCAATGCAGCGTCATCGAGTTTGCACGCAATGTGCTCGGTTACGAAACGGCCAACTCCACCGAAATGGATAAGCACACCGTCTACCCGGTCATTGATATTATGGAAGATCAAAAAAATATAATTCAAATGGGTGGTACCATGCGACTAGGTGCTTTTGACTGTGAATTGGATGTCAACTCACACGCATATGATGCTTATGGCAAAACCTATATCTCTGAACGCCACAGACATCGCTGGGAATTTAATAATAACTACCTCGAAGCCTTCGAAAAAGCAGGCATGAGAGCCGTAGGCAAAAATCCTAAAACTGGACTGGTAGAAGTGGTAGAAATAAGTGATCATCCTTTCTTTGTGGGAGCTCAGTATCATCCGGAGTTGAAATCTACTGTAGAGAATCCTCATCCTCTTTTCGTAGCTTTTATACATGCCGCCAAATTGCAGGCTGCACAGCGCAAAGCTTCTCTGGCATTGATTTCTTCTCAGCAGGAGGCATCCTAGTATTCAGCATTGCAAGCTGTCTTTTATTTAGCCAAGGTAGTATGGTGCAATTCCATTAGAACTAATATGTGTTCTGCTACACATCTTCTGTATTTTTCCATATATCCATCTATCTTTGTCCAATGCACAAAGTGTTTTTACGCAACAGAATTTCTGACCGCATACAGCGAGGTCACCCCTGGGTATATGCCAATGAAGTCCACAAAACCAGTGGCACGATCGATAATGGCAGTATTGTAGATGTCGTAACCGCTAATGGCAACTTTGTAGGGCGAGGCTATTACAATCAGGCATCTCAAATACAAGTTCGTATACTCACCCGCGACGAAAAAGAAACGATAGACCCCGATTTCTTTTATCGACGTATCAAATCCTGCTGGGAATACCGTCAGAAACTAGGTTATATCGAAAATTGCCGACTAGTATTTGGCGAAGCAGATGGGCTACCTTCTCTGATTATCGACAAGTTCAATGATTACTTTGTACTTCAAACGATGGCCTTGGGTATCGATCTCTGGAAAGATGCCATTGTAGATGCACTCCAACGAATATTTGCTCCCAAAGGGATCTATGAGCGCAATGATGTTCCCGTACGCGAACTCGAAGGCATGGAGCAAAAAAAGGGATTCCTTTCTGCACCCTTCCCTACCGAAGTCGTAATTCGCGAAAATGGTTTACAGTTCATCGTAGATATCGTGAATGGTCAAAAAACCGGCTACTTTCTCGATCAGCAGGACAATAGAAGAGAGGTACAACGCATCGTAAAAGATGCCAATGTACTAGAAGCATTCTGCTACACCGGCACCTTCGGGATACATGCCGCACACTACGGCGCCAAAAAAGTACTGGGACTGGATATCTCAGACTTCGCTATCCAAACCGCCCGCCGCAATGCTACCCTCAATGGGCTCGACCATATCTGTAGCTTCGAATCCGTCAATGCCTTTGATACCCTCAAGCAATGGAGCAAAGAAGATAAAAAATGGGACGTAGTGATGC
The DNA here is from genome assembly GCA_036846185.1 of Chitinophagaceae bacterium. GTDB lineage: Bacteria > Bacteroidota > Bacteroidia > Chitinophagales > Chitinophagaceae > OLB11. The sequence goes on along the minus strand of DAIUCL010000036.1, from coordinate 13,003 downwards.
TCGATCCTCCCGCGTTTACCAAAACGAGAGCCAATATCCAAAAAGCTATAACAGGCTATAAAGAAATCAATCTTCGAGCAATGAAACTCGTCAAAAAAGGCGGCTTTCTCGTTACGGCATCCTGTACGAACCTGGTACCTCCCGAACTCTTTATGCAGATTATCCAGATGGCGGCCAAAGATGCGAAGCGTACCTTGCGTCAAGTCTGTTTTCGTACACAGGCTGCCGATCATCCTATCATGTTTTCTATCGACAATACCAACTATCTCAAATTCTTGATCGTAGAAGTGCAATAGTGTCGCCATGATTACCAGAGCCTCCATACAAAAAGTAAATGATACTGCCGATATTCTTGACGTAGTAGGCTCATTTATTAAGCTCAAACGTAGAGGAGCCAATTATTTGGGCAATTGTCCCTTTCACAACGAAAAAACACCCTCCTTTACCGTATCGCCATCCAAAGGAATCTACAAATGCTTCGGATGTGGCAAAGCAGGCAATGTGGTCACCTTTGTACAAGAACACGAAAAACTCACGTATCCCGAAACCATCAAGTGGCTTGCCAAGCGCTACAATATTGAACTCGAAGAGACCGAAGTAAGCCAAGAAGTAAGAGAGATGCAGCAAGTAGAAGAAAGCTTGCGCATCATCAATACCTTTGCAGCCAACTATTTCAAAGATACACTCTGGAATACGCAAGAAGGGGAGCTCATAGGAGTATCTTACTTTCAAGAACGAGGCTTCAGAAAGGATATCATCGAAAAGTTTGAACTAGGCTACTGCCTCGAGCGCAATGATATGCTCCCACAAAAATCCAGCGACAAAGGATTTCGCAACGACTTGATGGTCAAAGCCGGACTACTAGTCCATCGCAATGGACAGCATCAATCGCTCTATGCCGGAAGGGTCATCTTCCCCATACACAACCAAAGCGGCAAAATCATAGGATTTGGAGCACGCACCCTCAAGACCGGCGATCGCATACCCAAGTATATCAATACGCCCGAGAATGAACTCTATCACAAAAGCAAATCGCTCTACGGAATCTATTTTGCGCGTACTGCCATCAACAAGCTCAACGAATGCTACCTTGTAGAAGGATATACCGACGTGATAGCCATGCACCAGGCCGGTATCGAAAATGTAGTGGCTAGCAGCGGCACATCACTCACCGAAGATCAGCTACGTATCATAAAACGCTTTAGCAACAACCTCACCATACTCTACGATGGCGATGCTGCCGGTGTCAAAGCTGCACTCCGCGGTATGGATATGGCCGTAGAGCAAGGTATCAATGTGCAAGTTGTACTCCTGCCCGACAATCACGACCCTGATAGCTTCGTCAGAGAAAAAGGCGCACAAGGTGTCACAGACTATATCAGCGAACACAAAAAAGATATCATCCTATTCCGCCTAGAAGTATCGCTCAAAGATGCCGCCTTCGATCAAGTCAAAAAATCGGCCCTCATCAACGATATCGCCGACACCCTTTCACGCATCAATCGGCTCGAGGATTTCAGCAAACAAAATGATTACATCAGACGTTGCGCTCAGCTCCTCCATATTGACGAAGCCGGTCTCATCTCTCTCGTCAACAAAAAAATAAGAGAAAAAGTTGCCAAACGTGAGCACGTAGACAAAGTAGAAGTCGAAACCCTCGAAAAGCAAGCCTCTCCCATCGCCGAGCCCCAAGCCGAACTCAACAATCTTCTTCAAAAAGACTATTTGCAAGAGAAAGGGCTCATTCGAGTACTCCTCGAATACGGCGACCGCCCCTACGATGAGCGTATCAGCATAGCCGAAATGATACGTAGCAAAATAGCTGCCGACGACTTCCACAATGAAGCCTGGAAGCAAACCTTTGTCGCCTACATGACCGAATGGATAGAGCGAATACAGTATCCTACAATGAATTTTTTTACAAGCCATCCCATAGAGATAGTGCGCAATGCGGCTATCGAAGCCGTTTACTTCCCTTACGAAATTAGCGAAAACTGGAAAAAAGAACACAATATCACCGTGCCCAGCCGCGAGACCACCCTCTACGAAGATGTCAACCAAACCGTCACCTACTTCATGCTGCGCAAAATCAAAGCCATGTTCTCCGAACTCCTCGACGAACTCAAAACTGCCGACACCCTCACCGAGCAAGATGTCCTCCAAAAATCACTTTACGAACTCAAAAAAAACGAAGCCGAACTCCTCCATTTACTCAAAATAGTCGCTGTTCGTTGACGGGTATATCAAGGATTTGGAGCTCATCGGTACTAGATCTGTTCATCCACATCCCGTTATCCGCTACTATGCGCCTCCTCAAGCTCCGGCACATAACGCTACTACCGGGGCTAGCTCCCGGCGACATTCTCTTTCTTCATCTTTCTTGGCTAGCTGCAAAAAATAAGTTCGTCTCACCCATTTACGTTCGAATTGTCCTTACTTTGCACCCACAACACTGCAATACATGAATCGAACCGTCCGAACTCGCTTTGCACCCAGCCCCACCGGTGGACTTCACCTTGGTGGTGTACGTACCGCACTCTATAGTTATCTCTATGCCATGCAGCATGGAGGGCAATTTATACTTCGTATCGAAGATACCGATCAAAGCCGCTTTGTAGAAGGAGCCGAGCAATATATTATTCAATGCCTCGAGTGGTGTGGCATCCATCCACACGAAGGCCCGCACAGCAGCGCCGGCTATGGTCCCTACCGGCAGAGCGAACGAAAAGAGCTCTATGCTCGCTATGCACTGCAACTCATAGAAAGTGGACATGCTTATTATGCATTCGATACCCCACAAGAGCTCGAAGCGCAGCGAGAATTGGTCAAAACACAAAACCCGCATGCCAACTTTCAGTACGATCACAGCACACGCCTCATGCTGCGCAATTCACTCAGCCTGTCGGCAGAGGAGACTGCTGCACTTCTGGCCTCGGGTACTCCCTTTGTGATCCGTATCAAAATGCAGCCCGGTACTACGATTCACTTTCAGGATATGATACGTGGCGAAATCAGCTACGACTCTTCCCTCGTCGACGATAAGGTATTACTCAAAGCCGATGGTATGCCTACCTATCACTTAGCCGTGGTCGTCGACGACTATCTGATGCAGATCACGCACGCCTTCAGGGGCGAAGAGTGGCTCCCCTCTGCTCCCATACATCTCATGCTGTGGGAGTATCTCGGATGGGCAGACTCTATGCCCCAGTGGGCACATCTTCCTCTCATTCTCAAGCCCGATGGTAATGGTAAGCTGAGCAAGCGAGATGGCGACCGACTCGGATTTCCGGTATTCCCACTTCAATGGGGTACTACAGAATCGGGGGAGCCTCAAAAAGGATTTAAAGAACTAGGTTTTATACCCGAAGCCTTTGTAAACATGCTAGCCATGCTGGGCTGGCATAGTGGCAGCGAACAAGAATTGTATTCGCTTCAGGAGCTTATTCAAGCCTTCTCGATGGAGAGGGTGCACAAAGCAGGCGCCAAATTCGATTTTGAAAAAGCAAAATGGTATAATCAACAATGGATCGCTCGCAGTAGTGCCGATAGGCTTCATACTGATGTGAGAGCACATCTGGAGCAAGTGGGTATCAGCGGCCAAATGCTCGATAACAAGGATTTGCATCAAGTGATTGATTTGGTCAAAGAACGATGTATTTTACTTAGCGATTTTGTACCGCAGCTCGATTATTTTTTTCGTAAGCCTTTGCATATCGATATAGCATCTATCAAAGGCAAATGGAGCGAAGCTAAGGCGGAGTTTTTTCGACATTGGATTCAGCACCTGCTCTCTTCAACGCAGTGGACAATGCATGATATCGAAGTACAGTTCAAAACTCTGGCAGAACAGCAGGGGATAAAGGTCGGTGAGTTGCAATTACCCCTTCGTATCATGCTGGTAGGCGCAAAATTTGGCCCCAATGTGTTTCAGATAGCGGCTATCTTGGGCAAAGAAGAAGTAAAGCAGAGAGTGGAGGACACTTTAGCTATGCTGTAATGAATAGTATCTTTATGGAATTTGAGTCAAGGGGCTTGGGGGAGGGAACAGATATATGTATTACCTTTGCTCCACTGCAAGTCGTGCTACCGCTGCTGGCATGCCAGTAGAGGAAAGTCCGGACAGCACAGAGCGATGTACCACCTAACGGGTGGCTCACTGCAAAGTGAAGAGAAAGTGCCACAGAAAATAACCGTCGTATCGCAATACGATAAGGGTGAAAACGTGAGGTAAGAGCTCACGCATAGTGCCAGTAATGGCAATATGGGGTAAACCTTACATGCTGAAATGCCAAATAAGTAAACACTCGAGGGCTGCTCGTCCGATGTTTATGGGTAGGCAGATAGAGGCAAGTAGTGATACTTGTCCCAGATAAATGGTAGCAGTTCTGATAGCAGAAACACAGAATCCGGCTTACAGACTTGCAGTTTTTTTTATTTTTTTTGAATAATATTTGGAAAAAATAAACATACACTTATCTTTGCACTCCCTTACTGATAAGGGCAAGCAAGAAGGGAGTGTAGCTCAGTTGGTTTAGAGCATCTGCCTTACAAGCAGAGGGTCCGCGGTTCGAATCCGTGCACTCCCACCCAAGCCGCCATGTGCGGCTTTTTTCTTTTTTATACTTTAGTTGCATTTGGCTGATGCCCGAAGTTTCTGTTGCTGAGTTTTAGCCCCGATAGGAGTGGTATGTGCCGGAGCTTGCGGAGGCGCATAGGAGCGGATAGCGGGAGGGCAGATGATAGGGGTGGTGAAGATGCGCTCCCCCCAAAAAAAAACACCATTCGATGATGGTGTTTTGAAAGGTATTAATATGAGAGGCAAATTATAGTCTGGATTTGACGTGGGCGATGCTATCGATACGTTGTTGTGCGATACGCATGGCAGCTTCTTGTGAGGTGATCGATTCTTTTTCGGCGAGGGTGAAGATGTCGAGGAGGCGCGCATATATTTTTTCTACATCTTTGGTTACTTTTTCGCGGTTGTACGAGCCACCTGCTTCGGCAGCTACATTGACGAGGCCACCTGCATTGATGAGGAAATCGGGGGCATAGAGTATACCTTTTTCGATGAGGGCATTGCCGTGTATGGTTTCGTCGGCGAGTTGATTATTGGCAGCGCCGGCTATAATGGGGCATTTGAGTTGTGGTATGCTTTCGTCGTTGACTGTGGCACCCAGCGCACAGGGTGCATAGATGTCAAGTTCTTGCTTGAGCATGTCTTCGGGTTTTACGTATTCGACTTGGTATTTGCTGGTAGTTTCTTGAATGCGGCTTTGGTTGATGTCGGTGATATATACTTTGGCGCCTGCTTGGGTGAGGTGGCCTACTAGATATTGTCCTACGTGTCCTACTCCTTGTACGAGTACTTTTTTGCCTTGGAGAGAGTCGTTGCCCCATACTTTGTGAGCACATGCTTTCATGCCGACAAATACGCCATAGGCGGTGAAGGGGGAGGGGTCGCCGGAGCCGCCCATGTATTCGGGTATACCGGTGACGTGTTTGGTTTCGAGGTGGATGTATTCCATATCGCTAGCGGCGGTGTTGACGTCCTCGGCTGTGATATATTTTCCGTTGAGGGAGTTGACAAATTTGCCGTAGCGTCGCCATAGGGCTTCGCTATTGAGTGAGGGGTCGCCGATGATGACAGCTTTGCCTCCTCCGAGGTTGAGGCCGGATATGGCGGCTTTGTAGGTCATGCCTCTGGAGAGTCGGAGGGCGTCTACGACGGCTTCATCGTCGCTTTGGTAGTTCCACATGCGAGTGCCACCGAGTGCGGGCCCGAGGGTGGTGTTGTGTATGGCTATAATGGCTTTGAGGTTGGATTTGGGATCATGACAGAAAACGACTTGTTCATGTTCCATGTCTTTGATGAGATCGAATACTTTGTTGGACATTGTGTTGTGTTTAGTGTGTGAGTATTAAGGGATTAGTCTTGTTGTGTTTGAGTGGGTGTGATGGTGTCTGTATCGTTCGTGTTTTCTGCTTGGTCTGTGCTATTGGGGTTCAGTTCTGAGCCATTGGGAGTGGTTTGTTCTGTTTGGTCTTGTGCTTTAGTGGTGGTGGATTCTTGTTGATTTTCGGATTTGGGTTTTTCGGTTTGGTTTTTTTTGGGTGCTCTGAGTATGTAGTTTATTTCGCGTTCGTCTTGGTATACTTTGTCTTTGATTTCTTTGGCTTTGTCTTTGAGGGAGTTGATTTTTGATTTTATTTCTTCGAGCATTTCTTTGAGTTCTTCTCGTTTTTCGTAGGAGCGAAGGGTGGCAGGAAGATTTTGTAGGCGGTCTTCTACATCGAAGAGTAAGTCTTGTTCGCGTTGGAGGTCTCTGTTTACTTTGTAAAGAAAACTTTTGTTGCGTTGAAGTCGTTCTTCGATGTCTTTGGCTAGTTCTTTTTTGCGGGTATCGCGCCATTGATCTTTTCGGTCAAAGAATATTTTTTTGGCTTTGTTGAAACGTTCCCAGGGTTCGTCGCCATATTCTTTGGGTACACGGCCTATGGTTTTCCATTCTTCCATCATTTCGAGGTATTCGCGGGTGGCGTTGTCAAAATCGTTGGTGTTTTGAAGTTCTTCTGCACGCAGTACGATGGCCATTTTTTTGGCATGGTTGTTCTCGAGTTGTAGTCGAATATCGTTGTAGTAATTGTCTTTTTGTTGGAAGAAGTAGTTTTTGGCATCGAGAAATTTGTTCCATATTTCGTCGGATTTGTCTTGTGATACTCGCCCTACTTTTTTCCATTCTTCCATGAGTTGGATATAAAGTTCGCTCGTTTTTTTCCAGTCTTTACTTTCTTTGAGTGCTTCTGCTTTAGCTACTAGTTCTTCTTTTTTTTCAAGGTTGCCTTCTTGTTCTGATTTTATTTTTTCGAAATGGTCTTTTTTATTTTTGAAGAAGATGTCTTTGGCGGTACTGAATCGAAACCAAAGTTCTTCGATACGATGCTTGGGTACGATGCCTATTTGCTTCCATTCTTCATTCATTTGTTGGTAAGCCTCGCTGGTTTTTTTCCATTCAGTGGAGTGTTGAAGTGCTTCGGCTTTTTCGCACAATTCTAGTTTTTTAGAAAGATTGTCGAGGAGGTCTTGTTCAAAACTTTCAAAGCTGGCTTGTTTACGTTTGAAGAATTCATCTTTGGTGGTTTCAAAGCGATTTTTGAGTTCTTCGTTTTTGAGATCAGGAACGGTGGGCAGTTCTTTGAAATGTTTTTGAAGTTCTCTAAGTTTGTCGGTAGCTTCTTTCCATTCTTTTGTTTCAAGTAGTGCTTCTGCGTCAACACATAATTTTTCTTTCTGTTGCAAAACCTCATCGACTAATACTTTTATATCATTTTCCATAATGTCGAGTCGTGAAAGGAGAGAGGCGAAGTCGCCTATGGCCTTGGCAGTACAGATGTATGATTTTGTGCGTACAATTTTTCCGGCAAGTTTTATTTTGTCTGTACTATTCGAAAAGTCTGCTTCTACTTCATTGACTTGTTGAATAAGTTCTCCGAAGCGTTCTTTGAGTGCATCTATCAGATGTTGTTGATTAGATTCGTTAAAATCACCAATGGCGCGCTCTTCAAACCAGTTGTTGGAGGGCAAATAGAGTTTGGATTCTTTTACAAAAAAATGTGCTGCTTGTGACATCGACCTATATTTAAAAGTGCCACAAATGTATATAAATTTCCTGTGAAAGCGCATCCGGCTATGAGTATAGATCACAAAACTTCACAGAGTTGATTATGGATATTAATATCAGACTTTGAGTTTGCTTGAGTTATTTTGTGGCAGAATATCGTCTTTGTCGGCGTATTCGGTGGCTCAGATTCCGACCGATTCTATTGAAATCTATTTTCAGACTGATAGAATACATGTAGCTTTGCGCTTAATAGATAAGTAAACAATGAACAAATTAAATGTGGCTCTGGTAGCAGGAGGGTATTCGGGTGAATATGCTATATCAGTAAAGACGGCTGTAACCATTGAAAAAAATTTGGATTCAGCACTTTATAACGTATTTAAAATTATCATAGATCGAAATGCTTGGCTTTACACAGACGCTTCTGGAACGAACTATGAAGTAAATCGAAAGGATTTTACATTAGACTTGCCACATGGATGCATAAGTTTCGATGTAGCCTTCATCGCAGTTCATGGAACACCCGGAGAAGACGGCAAACTGCAGGGTTATTTTGATATGTTGTCGCTCCCATATACTTCATGTAATGCTATAGTAGCCGGACTTACATTCAACAAGATATTTTGCAACAGGGTAGTAGCTCAAAGTGGTATAGTGAATGTAGCTAAGTCACTTCATGTGCTCAAAGATCGACCTATTTCTGCTGAGAAGATACAAGCAGAGCTGGGACTGCCTGTGTTTGTAAAACCCGCCGAGGGGGGGTCAAGTCTTGCTACTACCAAAGTAAAAAAGTGGGAGGACTTGCCCGCAGCATTGACCTCCGTATGGCAAATAGAGTCGCAAGCTATGATAGAAGCCTATGTCAAAGGAAGAGAATTCAGTATAGGTGTGTATCGAACGGAAGGTCAACTCAAGGCTCTTCCTCTGACGGAAATTATCTCTTCCAAAGAGTTTTTTGACTATGAAGCAAAATATACATCCGGCATCACTAATGAGGTGACTCCTGCAGTGGTAACTGAATCTGTGAGTACAGAAATTGCCAGTAAAGCCAAAGCGATTTATGATTTGCTCAATTGCAAAGGGATATGCCGTATTGATTTTATTTTGGAAGAGGAAAGTAATGATATCTACTTTTTGGAGATAAATACGATACCCGGCCAAAGTGATAATAGTATAGTGCCTCAGCAAGTACAAGCAGCAGGTATGACACTTTCAACGTTTTATACAAGCCTTATCCGTGAGGCTCTAAAAAGCTCCTAGTGCAAAAACGGGGTTAAATTTATTGACTACTTAGTGTTTTAGAATAACAAATCCATTACTTTTACCTCATTCAAATATGTAACTGAGTGCTCAATAAATCATTATTATTCAATATTTTCTTGATATTCTTGCTGATAAGCGCTTGCTTATTTGTTTTTTTTAAATCGTTGAACTGGCTTACAAATCACGGTAAGGAAACCACAGTCCCCGAACTAACCGGTAAAAATCTCCGCAAAGTAATGAGAGACTTGGAAAATAAAGGTTACAAGATTCAAGTAGATTCTACCTACCAGTCTTACAAAGACCCACTCGAAATATTATACCAGGAACCCGAGGCTGGGGCCTCTGTAAAAATCGGTCGTACTTTATTTCTTACCGTCAACCGAAAATCTGTACCCACCGTACCCATGCCTAATCTTCGAAATCTATCCTTTCGTAACGCTATACTAACCATGAATAGTTTTCGACTAGAAATGGGTGATACCCTATACAGGCCGGATGTGGCAGCTGGGGCGGTACTGGAGCAGTGGTATGAAGGTCGGCAAATCATGCCCGGATCACCGGTGCCATATGGCGCTCGTATTACGCTAGTCATAGGAGAAGGACTGGCCGATATGCAAGAAGTGCCAAACCTCATAGGACTCACCTGGATGGAAGCCCGACAAAAACTCAACGAAATGTCCATCAGTGTCAATGCACTTTTTGAAGGGGCAATCACTGATACCCAATCGGCTATCATTTATAAGCAAATACCAGAGTCGGTGAACGAACTGGATTTTCCGGAAAAGATCCTAACCGGCGATATTATGGATGTGTATGTAATGCAAAACCCTTCCCCTCGACTCCTGAAAATGAATCAACCAGGCTCTCGAAAACTAATAGAGGATATCGATAGTATCGAAATTGAAACGAAAAATAGTGCCTCTAATACTATCACTGAACCATCGACAGCATCACCAAAGAAAAGAGATACCATCCTCAAAAAAGTAGGCTCAGGCACTGCAGCGCCATCAAAAACAGAAAATAAATCGACTGAGGATAAGAAAAAGACACAGGATGACGTTAAACCAATACCCAAACCCAAACCGGCAATTGCGAATACCCCGCCCCCCAAACCCAAAGAAAAACCAAGTGTAAAAAAATCAGATGACCAGATTAGTAATGAATACGAGTAATGTGAAATCGCTATATTGTCTTGTCGTATTTTTAATGCTCGGATATAGCAGCGCACAAGCCCAAGAGATAGTAGCGCCTCTTCTTATCAATCATTATCAAACCTCCATATCATCACCAAGCGTTCCATCCACTCCCAAAAAGAGAGTTTCACTGCCCTTTATCGACGATTTTTCCTACGATAGTCCATTCCCCGATCCACTTCTTTGGGTAGATCGACAAGTATACATCAACAATACTATGAGCAATGAACCTCCTACCCGTGGCATGGCCACCTTCGACGGGCTCAATCAATATGGCAGACCCTATTACCCCAATCAATTTTCATCCGGATTTGCCGATAGCCTCACCTCGCAACCCATCAATCTCTCAACCTACACCCCCGCTGATAGTCTCTACCTAAGCTTCTACTTTCAACCCCAAGGCTTGGGCTACTCACCCGAACTCAACGATAGCCTGCTACTCTATTTCAAAAACAATGCAAATCAATGGATCCGAATGTGGGCCGCTTGGGGCACACCTTGGCAGCGATTCAAAATACAAATGATAGCCGTCGCTGACCCTCAATTTTTTCACAACGACTTTCAATTCAGATTTATCAACATAGCCTCCCTCAACCTCAACGACGACAACTGGAACCTCGACTATATAAAACTCGACGCCAATCGAAATCAAGCGGATAGCAACATGAACGATCTCGCCATGACACTCCCACCATGGAGTATCCTATCACCCTATCAAGCCATGCCATATAGGCACTTTGTCAATCATCAAGCCACCGAATCCTCCTCACAACAATTGTTTCAGATAGGCAACCTATATAATCTGCCCCAAACAGTATCACCCAATCACCTCGCTTTCGAAACCAGCACTCTCGCCACGCAGCAAACCCTCTCGCTACCTACCGTAGGGGTAGCACCCAAATCAGTATTGAATCAATCCGCTACTGCTTACACCATCAATCATACCCCACCTACCACACAGAGCCAAGTCGTAATTCGTAATAAATATTATATCCAATCGCCCGGTATCACCGACCGACGAAGCAATGATACCATCACTCGTGATGTGGTCTTTGACAACTATTTTGCCTACGATGATGGCACAGCCGAAAAATCTTATTTTCTCTACCCCGCCCAAAACTTTCCTGCCAAAACAGCCCTGCAATTTCATACCAATGTCCACGACACCGTACGAGGACTCATGGTCTTCTTCGCCGGGCAAGCCCCCACAGCACTCAACAAATACTTTTCAATCATACTCTACAAACAACTCGCAGGTGCAGGACTCACCGATTCTATACTTCGCAAAGAAGACTTATTTCAAGTCAAATACGACACCCTTCACAACGGATTTGTGAGCTATGCCTTCTCCTCACCGGTCGTCGTAGATCCGGGCACCTATTACATCGGCATCATGCAACCCGCCAATTTTGGAAGCGACAGTATCTACTATGGCTTAGATGTCAATACCAATAACAATATCGATTACCTTTACTACAATGTCGATGGCAACTGGTTTGCCTCCTCTACCATAGGCACCATCATGATGCGACCAATACTCGGGCCTCCATTCACTCCTACCTCTGTAGAACCCACCCCACTGAATACCACGTCAACATTCATACATCTGTACCCCAATCCTAGTACTCAAGACTTTTATGTAAAAAGCGACCAAAATATTGTGTCCTACAAAATGTCCAACCTGCAAGGGGCTATCATCGCTACCGGCAAAGTAGAAAATAATCGAATACAATGGCCAAAGGATTTGCCCCCCGGCCCCTATATCTGTCTGCTACAAGACCAAGACAATAATACATATACCCATACCATCCAAAAAAAATAACATGGAAATCATAACAGTACAACAACTCAAACAACGTATAGACCAAGGAGAACAACTTCATATTCTCGACGTAAGAGAACCCGGAGAGTATGCCGAAGCCAACATGGGCGCTAAGCTCCTTCCATTAGGTCATGTCATGTCCGGTCAGATAGACGATATCGAAGACTGGAAAGACGAAGAAGTAATCATACACTGCCGGAGCGGAATGCGAAGTATGCAAGCCTGCCTGATGCTAGAACAAATGGGCTTCAAAAATACCAAAAACCTAGAAGGAGGTATATTGGCATGGCAAGCACTCAATCAATAAGCAGAAGTGAGTAAGTAAAAAAACAACAACAAGGGCGTGCCCCCAAGGGGTCGGGCTTTTCGCTACAAGTCCTCGTTCGTTTCGGCCAAAGCCTCACGAACTGTGGGCTTTCCGCTACAATCCCTCACGCAGAAGAATGTGAAATGATTAATAGGCTATTTGCGCATCATTAGGGTGACACACTGGTTTTATCCCTATAAACAGCAAAAACAATTTAATTCATGGAGGTTGATTTAATACTTGCAACTTCAAGATACATTTTTCTATAACAATATCTTTTATCTGTAAATATAAAGGCTAATAATCAATTAAATTTTCGATTCAAATCTAAATAGAGTATATTAATATCCCAACTAGGCATTTCAAAGGACGTCACATTGTAAAATTTGTCTCTTAAGTTTTATTGTAGTTTTACATTTGTACCTTCTTAAAATCAGATAATGCATTGATAAATTTGTTGAATAGCTCCATGAGTTCATTTGATTGCAGACCTTGATTAAAGTGATTAGTTTGTTGCGCACCAGTGTGATTATGAAATGAATTGAAGTATCCGGACGAGTCTGAAGATTTATAATTGACAATATACGAAACAGGGACATTGAAAATTTCAGAAAGCTTTTCTAACTTTGAGAAAGAAATATCTGATACATTGTTCTCTATATTGCTGTATGCACGTGTCGTTATATCTAAACTGTCTGCTACATATTTAGCGGATAAGTTCATTTCATTAACTCGTATGTTTTTAATTTTATCTCCTATTTTCAATTTTAGTAGTTTTAATTCGTGTAAAGGTATTTAA
>DAIUCL010000035.1:0-18502 GCA_036846185.1 Chitinophagaceae bacterium | reverse complement strand
TTACGAAATTTACAGTGGGTGGAAAATCGCTTTAGATGTGGGTACACGGTAGGCTGCAATCGGGGCTAAATCCTCGCCTTAGAATGTCTGTTCGGCAAACAACGATTCGAACCTTTCATGTATATAAATGAATACTCAATGCGACAAAGTGATTTGAAAAATTTCCCCCACCCAAAAGGAATCCATATAAGTTCATAACAACAACAACAACAACTCACATATCACTATTTCATATCACTGAGCAACACTCTGATATTCCCTACCAGTATCGGAGTATTTACCATCACAGGTATTCGCTTATCATCATCACTCACCCACACATCCATCTTTTCGCCACCTCTAAAGATCGTACCCTCAATCAACAAGGGCCTAAACTTAATCGTCTGAAATTGACCAAAACGGGTCTTAATCGTCTCCTTACCCAAATACCGAATATACACCGAATACATACTATCCGATAAATACAATCGCAACGGAATCTTGTCGCCCACCTTCCGATTCGAAAAATCTATGTTGCGAGCATAATAAATAGCCGACAATACATCATACGTACAATCCTTGATAGGAAATACACCCTGCGTACTCACCGCCTTCATACGCTGATGATCAAATTGCACTTGCTCATACAACTTGTTTCCACCCTCCGACACATTTCTCACAAACTTGAGAGGAAGAAAACTACTCGTATCAATATAGCTCTCATACGAATCGCGCACTTTAAAAAACCAATCATACGACTCATACGTACGACCTATACCTCTCACATGCCACACAGGTCGTTGCATATACTGCTCCAGATGATTGTCAAATACGACTTCGCCAGCACCCACATAAGCTCCCGCCAACGTGTAATAGATTTTATACGTAAGTCGTTCGCCATGCTTAGAACTGCGATGTGTAATAATACAGTCGGAGCTATGAAGGGAAGAGGGAATGAGCCACACACAAAACAGTATTCTTGCAGCTAGACTCATACATTGGGTTGCTTATTGGTAATCCTTTTCCTGGGTTCCTTTATCTGTATTTCCAAAATTATTCTCCTCACGTACATCCTCTATCTCTATTCCTCTCGACACATTCATTACCGCCTCGGCTCGCTTCAAGCTGATTTCATCTTCCGTATCACATTCATCCATATTGCCCATCGAAATCGGCTTCTCAAATTTATCAATTTTATTATACCCCAATTTTTCGTTAGCTTGTATTCGCTTGAAAAATTCTCCCCAAATAGGCATAGCCGCTCGCGAACCCTCACCAATACCAGTTCCTACAAATCGATCATCACAACCCACCCAGGCACCGGCAAGCAACTGTGGCGTATACCCTATAAACCAAGCATCAGCTTCACTATTCGTCGTCCCCGTTTTACCAGCACATTCACCTTTAATATTCCATACCGGTTTCAAACGCCTACCGGTACCTATCAGCACTGTGCCCATCATCATACGAATCATTTTGTAGGCCGTTATCTCATTGATTACTTCTTTGCGTTCGGGAGCAAACGTTTCCAACACATTCCCATTACAATCCTCTATACGGGTGATAAAATTCGGTTTGGTATTAATACCATAGTTCGGAAACATCGTATAAGCCCTGATCATCTCATACACAGAGATATCATCCGCTCCTAAGCACACCGAAGGGTAAGCATTCACTTTGCTTTGTACTCCCAGCTTTTTCAAAAAGTCTACAAAATGTTTAATACCTACCAGCTTTAATATATTCACCGTAGCATTATTTTTTGACCAAGCCAAAGCTGATTTCATCTGCATAGCTCCTCCCGCTCTGTCCGGGCCATACATCCCAAAACCCGGAAAACTCACCGGGCTCAAAGAAACTGACATACAAGGCGAATAGCCATTATCTACCGCCAAGCAATACAAAAGCGGCTTTATCGTAGAGCCCACCTGGCGCTTGGTACGCGTATTCACATGGTCGTACTGAAAATATTTGTGATTGATACCTCCCACCCATGCTTTCACCTCGCCCGATACCGGATCCATCACCATAAATCCCGTCTGTACAAATCCCTTCATATATTTTATACTATCCATTGGGCTCATTACGGTATCCTTTTCTCGCTTGGCATTCCAGGCAAATACACGCATCTTCACCGGCGAATTGAAATTCTGTACAATCTCATCTTCGCTCATACCCTCCGCCTTCATGATACGGTAGCGCTCACTCTCTCTTACAGCACGCATAAGAGTCGGCTTGTGCTCCGACCAGGTCTTGTCCGATACCCGTTTGAATCTTCCCCACAATACCTTCTCCACCGATTCTTCAGCATAGTGCTGCATCAAAGTATCTAATGTGGTAAATATTTTCAGTCCATCTTTGTACAAGCTATAACCATTTCGTTTGCACCAAGCTTTTACCTCTTGCTCTACCACCTGACGGAAGTAGGGAGCCACACCTTCATGATGCATATCCATCGTAGGGTTAAAATCAAGCTTGATAGGTTCATCTTTCAACATCTGTGCTTCAGCAGCTGATATTTTACCATTCTTCACCATTTGATCCAATACAGTATTGCGGCGATTCGTGGCACGCTCAGTATGTCTTACCGGATTATACATCGAAGAGCCTTTCAGCATACCTACCAGCAATGCTGCTTCCTCAATTCTGAGGTTTCGAGGGTGCTTGTTGAAGTAAGTCCTCGAAGCCGTTTTGATACCAAAGGCATTGTAGCCCCAAGGCACCGAGTTGAGATAAAGGGTCAAAATCTCCTCTTTCGTCAGATTTTTTTCCAGCTTAACAGCTACTATTTGCTCTTTGAGTTTCTCAATGATGCGTTCAAATTTATTTTTGGATCCTTGCTCCAATAAGTGCTTGGCAAGCTGCTGCGTGATCGTACTAGCACCACCCCTCGGGCTGAAGGTAATCATACCGAATAAAGCTCTACCTATCGCTTCCGCATCGATACCACTGTGTTTGAAAAAACGTTCATCTTCCGTAGCTACAAGTGCATCTATCACATGGCTCGATATATCATGATAGCGCACGGGGTCTCTATTCTCCAGATAGTACTGACCTATTTTGTACCCATTCGAAGCAAACACTTCCGAGGCCGCTGCCGATTTTGGATTTTCCAGCTCTTCCATCTTGGGCATGTATCCCAGCCAGCCCGCATTGATCAATACGATTAGTACGGTAAACAGAAGGATACCTAGTAGCGTAAATATCCATAAAAATTTGATGCTCTTTTTCATGTAAATTATTTATCCGACTTCACCGGCGCTACAAAGCTATTACATTGTGTGTTAGAAAAAAGAAAAAATAGCAAAGCATACATTCATAATCATATTGTCCCTTCTATAAATGCAGTAAAGTAAATTAATCACTTGGGGCTATCAGCCTATCCGCATTCATGGGCATCCACCCGTCCCTTACGGGGTGCGCTTTGCTCCCGTACCGCTGCAAGCGGTACCTCCTCGTACCTCGTCGCCCTCCAGGCACGGCAGCCTCTGGGCATGGGTACAAAGTTCATCCATCTTATCCTACTCTGTAAGGAATGCTAAGTAAGTGGAGCAGAGTCGGCATGTCTTATTCCAAGTGGCATTCAAGTATTAATCTCTGCTTCTACCCATAAAAAGCATAATATAATACACCAAAGTAGCTACAGAAGCAACGGCAGCCACTACATAAGTTCGGGCAGCCCATTTAAGCGCATCGGCCGCTTTATCGTGTTCTTCAACAGTCGTCATCTGCTGATTTTCAAGCCATACCAAGGCTCGCTTGCTCGCATCAAATTCTACAGGCAATGTAATGAGAGAGAAAATGGTGGTGAGAGAAAATAATAATATACCAATCAAAAATATAGTCTGATTACCTCCGCCAAAGCCCATTAGACCTATACCGGCAAGTATCACCCACTGAGAGAGCCTACTACCTATTTGTACCAAGGGTACCATACGGCTACGCATCATCAGCATACTGTATTGTGTAGCATGCTGTACGGCATGGCCACATTCATGTGCGGCTACCGCTGCAGCACTTACACTTCTGCCTTCGTATACATCCGGGCTCAGATTCACCGTTTTGTCCATCGGATTATAATGATCCGATAGAAAACCCGGTGTAGAAATTACTTTTACATCATAGATGCCATGGTCGCGTAGCATCTTTTCGGCCATCTCTCTGCCCGATAAGCCGTTACGTAATCCGATTTGAGCGTATTCAGTAAATTTTGATTTAAGGCGATTGCTGATAATGCTCCCTATCAGAAACATGATGCCACCTATTATATAATAACCAATCATAATGTGTTTGTTTTTTAATTTGTTTGGATAAGTCTACTGCAAATATAAGCCCAATAAGGATTTAAGGTTCAAAAATGACATTATGGCACAATATTTTAACATATTTGCGACAATAAGGCATTATGAATATTCCTAATGTGTTCACATTCAATGTGAATTTTTTGGTATGTGCTTAAATTATTTTTTGAAATAAGCGAATCTGGCTGTACTTTAGCATTGAATTTTATGGGTTAGTAAGAATGGGCTGCTGATTTTTTCAGCAGCCCTTCTTCATTTTTAACACCTACTACTTTACAAAATCAATTTTCAATGTCAAACAATATACAACCCGATATTACAATTTATGAATGAACTACTCATCCAAGAGCTAAATAGAAAATTACCACTTTTCGTCACTACGCCATAATGAAAAATCTAAAGTCGATATTCGAAAACTACTTGTGTGAGGCTATTCTATTTTATACCGAATTTCGAATCATCAGAAACACAATCATTCTCTATGTACCTACGAACTATAACGAATGAATACAGGATAAAACCTATTTTTGTCGATAATAACTTTAACCATTCACCTGTACAACTATCTATACTTCTTTAAAAAAATAATCATTCTATTTTGTCAAAAAATAAAACAACATTTTTCTGTCAGCAATGTGGCGTAGAAAGCCCCAAGTGGCAAGGCAAATGCAACTCTTGTGGTGCCTGGAATTCGCTCGTTGAGGAGCCTGTAATAAAGGATCAAAAAAAAGATAGCTGGAGTGATGTTCGCCCCGATGGGGAGAGAGGCAAATCCAAGCGGCTACACGAAATAGCTGATACCGAAACACAACGAATCATCACTCCCGATCAGGAGCTCAACAGAGTATTGGGTGGCGGTATAGTCCAAGGCTCGGTGATATTAGTGGCAGGCGAACCCGGTATAGGTAAGAGTACTTTATTTCTGCAACTAAGCTTGCAACTCAAAGGGGTTCGTACACTGTATATCAGTGGGGAAGAAAGTCTGCAGCAAATCAAATTGAGAGCCGATAGGATACAAGCGCAGCACAACGATTTTTATCTTCTGACCGATCATAATACTCAACAGATTTTTTCGGAAATCAAAAAACTAAAACCGCAATTGGTGATCATAGATTCTGTACAAACGTTAGAGTCGCCTTATATCGATAGTGCACCGGGTAGCGTGAGTCAGGTGAGAGAATGTACGGCGGAGATCGTGCGATTTGCGAAAGCTACCTATACCCCTGTTATTATCATTGGGCATATCACCAAAGAGGGTACCATAGCAGGGCCCAAGGTGCTGGAGCATATGGTAGATACCGTGCTTCAGTTTGAAGGCGATAGGCATTATGCCTATCGTATCATTCGTGCTACCAAAAATAGATTTGGCAGTGCCAGCGAATTGGGGATATATGAAATGAATGAGACAGGCCTGCGCGAAATAGCAAACCCATCTGAAATTCTTATCACGCAGAAAGATGAAGCCTTGAGTGGTATCGCTATCGCGGCCACTTTAGAAGGTGCCAGACCGCTACTGGTAGAGACGCAGGCCCTCGTAACACAGGCTGTGTATGGTACTCCTCAGCGCACTGTGAGCGGATTTGACCTTCGACGATTACAACTGTTATTAGCGGTACTCGAAAAGAGAGGCGGATTTCACTTTGGAATGAAGGATGTGTTTTTGAACATAGCCGGGGGTATACGTGTTGAAGATCCGGCTATAGATCTTGCAGTGCTTTGTGCCTTATTATCCTCGTACGAGGATACCCCTATACCGAGCCATATGTGTTTTGTAGGTGAAGTGGGTCTGAGTGGCGAGGTGAGAGCGGTGAATCGTATAGAACAGCGCATAGCCGAGGCAGATAAACTGGGTTTTGAAAAGATTGTCATATCAAAATACAACAAGCTTTCTAAAAGCAATATGAGTACGATTGAGATTATTAAAGTGAGTAAGATTGATGAGTTGTATCGTTTGTTGTTTTGATTGGCTCAAATACTTGATTTAAGAGTTATGATGATATAGTATAGCCAAGTATGATCATTCGAATAAGTACATATTGTACTGATGATGAAGGATCAAAAAGCCGGGTGCGGCAACGATTGTAGCGGATAGCCCGCATACCGTGAGGCTTGCAGCCGATACGGGAGAGGACTAGGAGCGGAAAGCGTGTCTGCCGCCCAAAGAAAAAATATTTTCTAGGAGATTAGCTGCGGATGTTATTTTAAATTTGTACAATGACGAACCTACTATCTCATCTGTTGCAAGATGTGTATCATCTGTTTTATCCTAATCTTTGTTTGGCTTGCGAGGAGTCGCTGGTGGCTAATGAGTACTTGGTATGTATTGATTGCTGGAGTCAATTGCCGGAAACATTATTTCACTTGCAGATCAATAATCCGATGGAGCAAAAGCTGTGGGGGAGAGTTCATTTTGAGTATGCTACTTCTATGTATTATTTCAACAAAGATTCGCGTATTCAGCACTTGTTGCATGCACTAAAGTATAAGGGACAAAAGGAAGTGGGAATTATGCTAGGCAAGCGATTTGCAAAAGCCATCGAAAAGTGTGTGTGGATCGATGATATAGATATACTCATACCTTTGCCTCTCTCCAAAAAGAAGAAGGTGCAAAGAGGATATAATCAAAGCACACAAA
Organism: Chitinophagaceae bacterium; assembly: GCA_036846185.1. Lineage (GTDB taxonomy): Bacteria > Bacteroidota > Bacteroidia > Chitinophagales > Chitinophagaceae > OLB11. Next base: position 11,587 of record DAIUCL010000035.1, on the reverse strand, counting down.
TAGCCCTTGGAATGGAAAAAGTATTGGCTAAGCCGGTAGTAACGTATGCGATCGAAAGGGTAAAGAATACCGCTACGCAAACTAAAATGACTCGTAGCGAAAGAGTGCAAAATGTAGAAGGGGCATTTTGCGTGGTAGATGGTCAATTGCTGGCTGGTAAACATGTATTGCTCATCGATGATGTGATCACCACTGGGGCTACGCTCGAAGCTTGTGCAAATACTATCTTGAAAGAATCGAGTGCCAAAGTAAGTATTGCCACGCTAGCTTATGCAATAGAATAAATATTATTCCGTTACTTTGTGGTGATGAATGTTACCAGACTTAGTTGTTTGCTGGCTATGCTTATGTATATTGTGTTTGCATTGGTAGGCTGCAAAAAAGATAAAATACTATTGCAAGGTGGTGAGCTGCGTTTCTCTACCGATACCTTGAAGTTTGATACTGTGTTTACATCGCTGGGCAGTGTGACTCGTTCGTTTAAGGTTTACAACAATAATAATCAGCCGGTGATACTATCGACTATTCGTCTTAAGGGGGGCGACTCGTCTCGATTTAGGATGAATGTGGATGGCGAAGCCGGCAAGCAGTTTAAGGATATTCGATTAGCACCTTTTGATAGTATCTATATATTTGTAGCTACTACTATAGATCCTCGAGGGGGCAACTTACCTTTTTTGGTATCGGATGCGGTGGAGATTGAGATGAATCAAAATCCTTATCAGGTGATATTGGAGGCTTATGGACAAGATGCCCACTATATAGTAGATAGTGTGCTGAAATCGCAAACCTGGGTGAATGATAAGCCTTATGTTATCATCCACTCTGCTTTGGTAGATTCGGGTGAGGTGCTTACGATACAGAAGGGGTGTAGAATCTTTATGCACGCCGATTCTAAATTGTACGTTGCCGGTACATTGCGTTGTTTTGGTACCAAAACGGATAGCATTATTTTTCAGGGTGACCGTCTCGACCGAGATTATTTTGGATACAGAGATTATCCGGGTGAATGGTGTGGTATTCATTTTTTGCGTTCGAGTAAGCAAAACAATTTGAATTTCACGATTATCAAAAATGCGGGTAATGTAAATCGTGATGGTTTCTTTCCGGCAGCGGTGGTGGTATCGCCACCATGGGTACCTCTTGGTGGCCCTATCGTAGAATTTAATCAATGTATCATTGCTAATTCAATTGGTTTTGGGGTATTGTGTTTTAATACCTGGGTACGGATGAACAATTGTTTGGTTCACACTTGTGGTCAGCAGAATATAGCCGCACTAGAAGGGGGAACGTATGAATTTAATTTCTGTACGATATCTACATACAGTGGTTTGGGCATCAATCATACGCAGCAGCCTACCATGGCGCTGCTCAATTATCGTGATATCAGTCTTACTCAGTATGTAGGAAATCCATTGCAAGCTACGCTCAACAATTGTGTGGTGTATGGTCCACTTGAGGATGAATTATTTCTTAATCAAAAAGGAAGCTGGGATTATAATGTGGCTATGAATCATTGTATGATAAAGCGCAAATCGGTGTTTCCGGTATTGCCTACTAATTCGTTAATTAATGTAGATCCTCAGTTTTCAGATATTTCCAAGTGGGACTACCGTCCCAAAGCGGGCTCTCCGGCTCGTCAGGCAGGATTTTTTCAACCGGCATATATCAATGATCTCGACGACAAACCGCGCAATAATCCACCTACTATTGGCTGCTATGAATTGGACTAGCCTGTGAGTAAGCTTGGGCTAAGAGCTATACTACCAGTCTTTCTCGTGTGATACAGGTTTGCCTTTTATTTTATCTTTTTTCTCCTTAAGTTTTTTCTCTTCGGCATTCAATGCGTCTAGGAGTCTGTTGGCTTGTTCTTTACTCAGCTTCGAAGGCATGGCTTGTGGCTGTTGGTTCTCTTGATTTTTTGGGTCATTTTCATTTTCGTTCTCTTTTTTGTCTTCTTTGTTCTTCTGTTTTTGGTTCTCCTGATCTTTGTTTTCAGGTTTATTCTCTTTGTTTTGGTTCTCTTTTTTTTGATCTTCTTTCTTATTGTCTTTATTCTTTTGCTCTTCCTGCTTTTTCATAGCTTGAGCATAAGCTAGGTTGTAGCGGCTATCTTCAGCCTTGGGGTTTTCTTTGAGGGCTTGTTTAAAATAATGGATGGCATCGTCCCACTTTTTTTGTTCAAGATATAGGTTGCCAGTATTGTGATAAGTTTTGTGTTTTAGGCCAGCGTTTTGGGTATTTTTTTGAACTTTTTCATATTGAGCAGACGCCTCATCCCATTTTTTTTGTTGGTAGAGAGCATTACCCATATTGTAATGAATGTCAGACGATTTTTGTTTTTTCAGTGCTTGTTCATAGAGTTTGGTCGCATGGGTGTAGTCGCCTGCATGATAAGCTTTGTTGCCCTCATAGAGTTCTATGCTTTTGTTAGACTGGGCTGAGGTAATAGGTACATATCTCAGCAAGATAAATACAGCGATGATACAATTTCTCATGAAAAGGCTTTTTGTTTTGATGAAAAAGGGAATACTGATTCGATGAGAAGAAGCACTAATGACAGGAATAAAAAATACTGAAAATAGCTCTGGTATTGTGTGTAGAGGTCTTGATCCATTTCGCCCGATTCGCCTAGCTTCATTTGAGAAATAAGCAGGTCGCATACTTGATTCGTATTGGTAAGTCTATGATAGGTACCACCACTATTGGATGCTATATCTTGCAGTACAGATTCGTTCAGTTTGCTGATAATTTCTTTGCCTTCATCATCTAGTTTCATTCCTCCTTGTTCCTTGTCAGGTATAGGGGCACCTTCGACACTGCCTATACCTACAGTGTGTATCGTAATACCCATTGCTTGCAAATTTTTTGCTTTACTTATTGCTTCATCATCATGGTCTTCACCGTCGCTGAGTAGTAAAAGGGTTTTTTGAGTCCGTTTTTTATCTTGAAAGGTACTACCTGCGAGCGCTATAGCTTCTGATACTACGGTACCTTGTGAGGGCAGCATGCCGGGTTGTAAGGTACTTAAGTTGAGTTTGAGAGCTGCTCTGTCGCTGGTCATGGGTACTGATATATAGGCACGTCCGGCAAAAACGATGAGTCCTACACGAGTATCCGGCATTTGATCGATAAGCCGTACGATAAATTGTTTGGATTTTTCGAGTCTGCTAGGTTTGCTATCCGTAGCCAACATACTCTTGCTAAGGTCCAGAGCGATCATCAAGTCACTCCCCTTACGTTTTACCGACTTGCTTCGTATGCCGGCTTGAAGATTAGCAATACCCAGCAAAAGTGATAGTAAGGCTACGAAGTATAATACTTTTTTCCATCGGTCTTGTGAGGGGTTGTAGCCTTTCACATGTCTAAGCATATAACTAGCACCACCTAGCTCTTGCAGGCCATTTTGCAATTTGTACTCCTTATACATCCACAGCAATATCGGTATCAGCAGAAGGGGGAGAAGATAGTACCAGTCAGAATGTTCGAATCGCAGCACGAGTACAAAAATAGAGGTAATCTGCATACCATTGGCTACTTTTAGGAAGTTTTAACCCCCCCTATACTTTGTAGCACACAGAACTATTCCCGCTCAAGGTATTACAATCCACAGCACCTATATAAATATTTCCAATAGCAGTATAGAAAGCTTCACTACAACAAATCATGGATAACCCCTATCTTTGCAATTACAACTAAAAATACAATCAATGGCTTATTCAGATAAAGTACTAGATCACTACAGCAATCCTCGCAATGTAGGCACCCTCGACAAAAGCAAAAACAGCGTCGGCACAGGGCTGGTAGGTGCTCCGGAGTGCGGCGATGTAATGCGCCTACAAATCGAAGTGGACGACACCACGGGTATCATCAAGGATGCCAAGTTCAAAACCTTTGGATGTGGTTCTGCTATTGCCTCCTCATCAGTAGCTACCGAATGGCTCAAAGGTAAATCAGTAGATGATGCCATGAAAATTGACAACATGGATATCGTAGAAGAGCTTAACTTGCCACCTGTCAAAATCCACTGCTCAGTATTGGCCGAAGATGCTATCAAGGCTGCAATCAACGATTACCGTGTCAAAAATGGAATGCCGGCAATCGAATTGGAAGAAAAAGTAGTACACTAATTATTATTATTGCTGCATATAATATTTTAGATAACAGGCTTAGTGCCTGTTTTTTTATGTCGGATAAAGAGATTGTCTTAAAAATAGGAGCCCAACTGGGTTAATGCTATTGAGCCACATCGCGCTCTCCGCTTGTATCTCTTGCACCCCTTTGGGGTGTGCAAGAGGATACCGCTGTGATCGCGGCTAATTTTCATCGTCTTTTACATTGCCTGGCTATCTGTGCTTAGTGTGTGTGCTTTTATTTAGAATGTAATAAATATCTAATATCACCAAGGCATAAAGCTACACAGTCTGGCGGGCGAGGAGTAAAAGCGGATAGCTGTGCATGCCCCCCAATTTTTTATGAATTCCTAAAGATGTTTTTTAAAAAATAAGCCATTTATGTTTCTCATTAACTATTGTCAATGTTTATTTTCGTTCTCTTAACAGCGAATTAATGTTATGGTAACTTGGTCAAAATAACTTTGCATAACAAACACAGCGCATGAACTCAAACTATACCAAGCATTGGATACATAAATCTATCCTATTATTTAGTGTCATCCTATCTTCATTGATACCAAATCATTGCAGTGCTCAAACAGCTTTTACCCAAGGCAATTTGGTGGTGATACGCACCGCTACAGTAACTAATAATACAACTGCTAGTCTCTTAGAAGTCAACAAAACAGGGGTGCTCCAAACACCCATACAAAGTCTGGACGTATTGCCCGGTGTGAATGGCCTTGCTGCCAACGATTCGATACGTGTGTCGGCCTCTGCCACCTCTTCGCTTTATGCTTCTAATAGTGCTGATGGAACCCTGTTTTTGCTTACAGGGCATCGCTCTACCGTGACAGGTTCCAATGCCAATACGATACTTCCACGTGCAGTAATCACTCTCAATAATGCAGGTACCTTGAATGTGGCTACCACTTACACCGGTACAAGCGGAAACCAAACACGATGTGTAACAACTCTAAACAATACAAACTTCTACATAGCCGATCAGGGCGGTATGTTTACTAATGGTACCAGTGCTGCCAGTCCTGTTGTGAATGTTAGAGGCTCCAAAGCCTTTGGCGATACCGTATATTTGGGTTTTAATAGTACATCAACGCCACAGGTAGCTACCTTGAGTGCCATTACTGGAGGCACCGTCAATGGTTTGCCCGGACTAATCAATAACAACACATTTCAGGATTTTTACATGATATCATCAGGAGTCAATGGTACTGCTTTTGATATACTATATATCACCTCCAACACGTCTGCCACTGCCGGAAGTATTTCCAAGTTTTCGTTGGTATCCGGATCTTGGGTGGCCAATGGTAGTTATACTACTACTTTTGGAGGCTTTGGTATTGCTGCTGAGCGTGTGTGCGGTGGTGCGCATCTATTTGTCACGAGTGGCAATGGTGCTACAGCAGCCAATTCGCTCTACCGATTATTTGATGAATCGGGTTATAATCAACCCATTGCTATCACAACAGCCAACAATATTATTCTTCATTCTACCCCTGCCGGTACTACTTTGAAAGGGGTCGCCTTTGCTCCCCGTCCCAATTGTAGCCCCTCTACCGCTGCCACTATGGTAGCAGGAGGATTCACTACTATCTGTCAGGGTAATACGACCACACTACAAGTTAATATTACCGGTGGTACTCCTCCCTACACGGTGGTGTACAGCGATGGCACTAACTGTACCACTGTCAACGGTTATCTGAGTGGTAGTAGCATACAAGTTACTCCATCTACTTCTACTACCTATTCATTGCTATCCGTTACCAGCGCCAATGGTTGTATCGGTACCGGCAATAGTGGTCAGGTGGCCATCACCGTCAATCCTACAGCCTCTACATCAGTCAGTATGGCTGCAAGCCCTATGGGTACTATCTGCGCCGGTACATCAGTAACATTTACAGCTACAGCTTCAGGTACGGGAGCTACACCTACATATACCTTTTTTGTCAACAATGTTCAAGTGCAAACAGGTGCAAGTAATACCTATACGTCTTCTTCTCTCAGCAATAGTGATGTAGTATACGTAAGCATGACCAGCTCAGACAACTGTGCCAATCCGCTTACTGCATCGTCAAGCACGGTGGTCATGTCAGTAAATCCTATTCCTACGGTAAGTATATCACCAGTACTGACTACTATCTGTCAAGGTACAAATACCTCGCTTACTGCCAGCGGTGCCAGCACTTACACCTGGATGCCCGGTAGCCTGAGTGGTGGAGTAGTCAGTGTATCCCCTTTGTCGCTCGGTGTCACTACTTACACGGTGACCGGTACTAGCTTAGGTTGTTCCTCTACTGCTACCGCACAGATTATCGTAAATCCTACACCAAGTATGACTTTAAGTACCACACCTCCTTTATGTAATGGTGGTACAGGTAGTGTGACGGCCAATGTGACAGGAGGTACTAGCCCATACAACTACTTTATCAATAATGGTCCAATCGTTCAAACCAATGTATTTGGCGGACTGGTAAGTACAACATATACCGTAGTAGCTGCTGATAATAATGGTTGCTCGGTGTCTTCTACAGTCCTATTGGCACAACCCACGCCTCTAGTTCCAAACTCTATCAGTACACCTATCTTATGTAATGGTGCCAATAGCCAAGTTACAGTCAGTGCTACCGGAGGTACTCCTCCATACACAGGTACTGGTAGCTTTTTCGCTCCGGCGGGCCCATACTCGTACTTGATAACTGATAACAATGGATGTACAACCAATGCCACAGGTACTATCTCTCAGCCCACTGCATTGATAGTAACAGCTACTCCGGGCAATATAGCTTGTAATGGTGGTACTACCTCCGTAGTGGTTGCTGCTAGTGGTGGTACAGGTACTATCACCGGTACAGGTACATTCAACAATGTACCTTCAGGCCCTTACTCCTATACCGTACAAGATGGCAATGGATGTTTGGCCACGGCTAATGGCAACATTACCCAACCAGCTCCGGTAACGGTGACCGCTGCTCATCCACCCATACAATGCTTTGGCAATGCAACCAATGTAGCCGTATCGGCTAGTGGTGGTACGGCTCCTTACACAGGCACAGGTACTTTTGTAGTAGGTGCAGGTACTTATACCTACAATGTAACTGATAATAACGGATGCTCTGGCACGCTCAATAATTATGTGGTGACAGAGCCTACACAACTCGTAGCTACTTCTACCCCTCAAACGATAGCTTGTGGAGCTACTGTGGTCAATGTACAAGTATCTGCCACTGGTGGTACACCCTACTCCTTTGGATATATAGGTACCGGATTATTGCCTACTGCCATCGGAAATTATGGCTTTACGGTAATGGATAGCTTAGGCTGTGCAGCCTTTACCTCCGGTTTTACTACCGCACCTAATACAGTACAAGTTACTGCTACAGCTTCTTCTACTCTCAACTGTGGTGGTAATGGCGTATTCGAACTAGTGGCTTCCGGTACTGGTATCAACTACAACTGGCAACCCGGTAACCTCAATGGTGCTAACCAAGTAGTAGTCGTACCCGGCAACCAAACCTATACTGTAACCGCCACAGCAGGTGGCTTATGCTCAGCAACCAGTGTAGTAAATATCAACTTAACTACTCCTAGTGGCAATGTAGCACAGTCTATTGCCAACAACTCCATACCCGGCCTTACCTCACAAACAGCTACTCACCTGGATGGTTTGAATCTTACCTATTACAATGGCTTGTGCGATGTGATAGCAACTATACAAGATGGAGTAGGAGGCAATGCACTTGGTTCTACAACTGTATATTTACAAGTAGAAAATACCATACCAAGTTATAATGGTCAACCCTATGTAGCACGTCATTATACGATCACTCCTACCAACAATGGTCCTGCTGCGGTTACACTCTATTTCAGCCAGTCGGATTTTGATAACTACAATAATGCGAATGGTAACTTCAGCGACTTGCCCACCACCGGAAGCAACGCAGATCCTAATATAGCTAACATTCGTATTACTAAAGTTGACGGAGCTCTCGGTGTAGGTACTCCTACCGTAATCACACCTACTATGAACTGGAATGGCAACTATTGGGAAGCAAGCTTTGCAGTAAGTGGATTTAGCAGCTTCTTTATGCATAGTGCCAATCCCGGCAATGCACCACTACCTGTATCTATCAGTAGTTTCAATGGTCGCCAACTAGCACATTCAGATATTATCCAATGGATTACTGCACAAGAGACAAACAATGACCGCTTTGAACTTCAATACAGCAATGATGCAAAGGAATTCAAAACTATAGCTACGATCGCCAGCAAAGCCATGCATGGCAATAGCAACGAACCCTTGAGCTACGAATACCAAAACGAAAACGTACGTGAAGGTCATAATTACTATCGACTCACTCAGGTAGATATCGATGGTAGCATTACCACACATAGCCACGTTATCAATCTGATACGCACTACTCAAGGTAGTATCGTGAAAATGTATCCTAATCCAACCCATCACACCATCACCGTAGAATTGCATGCTGCTACCTCTCAGCAAACCCTCGTGAGTGTATCGGATATGAGCGGACGTGTAGTGAAAACGGTTCAAGCTAATACAGTAGCCGGTAACAATAAACTAGAACTGGATCTGTCCACTATGGCAGCCGGGGTCTATACCATACAAGTCTACGAAAATAGCCAACGTACCGTCGTAGAAAAAATAGAAAAACGCAACTAAGGATAACGTAGTATCAAGTCCAAAGTCGAAGTGGTATAATTATCACTTCGACTTTTTTATGTGAAAGTAGTTGTCCTTTCAAACAACTTTGATGTCCATAATAAGAGTTTGGAGATCGGCTTAATACCTAACATCATCCACCTCTGGCTATCTGCTACTATACCCTCAGCGGCTCTGCTGCCGGGCTCTTTCGCTTCGGGTGATATCCGCGCCTATCCAGTCTATAGCTCATCGTCTTATTCATTATGGAGCCAAATGAGCCCCTATATTGCATACCTCCCATTCAATATAAATTTCTTCAGCATGTGTGCTTTACAAAAACATACATAGTAGCAAATATACACTTGCTATAAATTGTGAGGCTTGACCTCGCGTCTATTCGAAACCACAATGCTTCATCGTAGAGATTGATGAAGTATTTGCTGAAGCCCCAACGGAGCGTCGCAACTCCGTTGCTCAATGTACAGACGTTGATGACCTAAAAAAATATATACTATATTATCGAATGTATTGTATGGAAGTGTATTACTCCGTATAGTACTTTAGCTCCTCCGCAATAGTACGGTCATTGCTGAGGCGTGCTACTTTATTTTGACCACCTAGTTTTCCTTTTGATTTCATGTAATTTATAAAAGCATTTTTGCGAAGCGGACGGATACGAAGAGGGGCAAGAATAGAGCCCTTGCGTAGATCTTCGTAATAGATATTTTTGCTACGCAATGCTTCATCTACTTGCATAGCGAAGTCGGATAGATGGGAAGGTAGGGTTTCAAATTCGACAAACCACTCGTGATAGCTCATGCCCTCTGAGTCGCCGATCATTGGGGCAACCGTAAATTCGGTGATGGCAATATGGTATTTATTCGCAATGGAAAGCAAAGCATGTTCCACTTCTTCGCCAATAACATGCTCGCCGAAGGCAGAAATAAAATGCTTGATACGGCCACTCACCACAATTCGATATGGCTCAGTTGATACAAATCGGATTGTGTCGCCGATATTGTAAGCCCACAGCCCGGCATTGCTACTAATGATGAGCGCATAGTTCACTCCTGTTTTCACTTCATGGAGTGCTAAGCGAGTGGGTTTTTCGTTGAAGATTTCGTCTGCAGGGACAAATTCAAAAAACAAGCCAGCGTGTGTATTGAGCAGTAGCCCTTCCTGTTCTCTACTGTCTTGATAGGCAATAAAGCCTTCGCTAGCCGGAAAAGTTTCAATCATATCGACAGGTCTTCCGATGCTCTCGATCAGTTTTGCTTTGTAGGGTTCTATGTTTACGCCACCATGTACGATGAGTGATAGATTAGGAAAAAGCTCACCCACTTTTTTTCCACTTTTTTCATTTAATCGGTCAAAATACATTTGCATCCAAGGCGGTATGCCACTAATCAACCTCATGTCTCTATGGACAGTTTCTTCTACTATGGCATCCAGTTTGGTTTCCCAGTCGTCTATACAATTGGTATTGTATGTTGGAAGTTGATTTTGTCGGAGATATTGAGGTACATGATGATTTACAATGCCACTGAGCCTGCCGGTTAGAATGGTGCCGGTTTTTTCGAGTTCGGGAGAGCCGGATAGAAAAATCATATTGCCATCTACAAATCGATGATTATTGCTACGTGCTATATAACAAAATAAGGCATTGCGTGCAGCGGTGATATGATGAGGCATACTCTCTGTGGTGATAGGTATGTACTTGGCACCACTGGTAGTACCACTCGTCTTGGCAAAGTATAGAGGGATACCAGGCCATAGAATATCCTTTAATCCTTGTTTGGCATCCTCAATGTATGGTTTGAATTGCTCATAGTCGCGAATAGGTACTGCTTTTGCAAAGTCGCTGTGGTTATGTATACTGGAGAAATGGTGATATTGACCAAAACGTGTATTTCGTGCTTTTTGGCAGAGTCTCAGTAGGAGATTTTGTTGATCAATAGTAGCATTTTGTGCGGTTTTAATTACCGATTTTGCAACAAAATGCGCCAGTGGTTTTGCTATGAAAGATTTGAAAGCCATATGATACGAATATACAAAGATGCAAATCAAAGTGCATAATAACATGTTTTGATAAGAAGGTTAGTGGGATGTAACATATTATATTTATTAACATTTGAATCTTATTTGGTGGATAAGAAAAATGTATTATCTTTGCACTCCCAAAATTTAAAATGAGTATTATGTTTGCTATAGTAGATATTGCAGGACAGCAATTTAAAGTGAAAGAAAACGACAGCTTATTTGTACACCGCCTACAAGGTAATGTGGGTGATGTGATAGAAGCTAAAGTACTATTGACCTCTCAAGAGGGTAGTATAGCTACTTCCGGCGCTGCAAAAGCAGAAATTCTTGAGCATCTTCAGGGTGAAAAAGTGATTACTTTCCACAAAAAACGTCGTAAAGGATACACTAAAAAAATAGGTCATCGTGAGGCTCTTACTAAAGTAAAAATTACTTCATTAGCATAATAAATTTATAAATTTTAATAAAAACTAGTTTGTCATGGCACATAAGAAAGGTGAAGGTAGTGTAAAAAATGGTCGCGATTCTCAAAGCAAACGCTTGGGGGTAAAATTGTTTGGTGGCCAAGCTGCAAAATCCGGTAATATCATTATCCGTCAGCGTGGTAACGTATACCATGCAGGTGAAAATGTAGGTCAAGGAAAAGACTTTACATTATTTGCTCTCAGTGATGGTACGGTACAATTCAGAAAAACGAAGGAAAAAACTTTCGTATCTGTTTTGTAATTATAATAAAAATATATATATT
>DAIUCL010000034.1:0-18508 GCA_036846185.1 Chitinophagaceae bacterium | reverse complement strand
GGTCATCTGTCATACAAAGTATTTCTCCTTTTAGATTTTCATCTAATTCAAATGCACTTTCTAGATTATCGGCAGCGTCTTTGTTTGAAAATAAGTGTATCATTGATTATGCATTAAGGCTTTCTTCTACTGTGTCGAGTTCTATTCTTAGATTATTGATAATAAACTCCTGGCGTTGGGGTGTATTCTTGCCCATGTAGTACTCTAATAGTTTTTGGATATGTGCTTCGCCAGCCATGAGTACCGGTTCCTTACGAATATCATCTCCTATGAATCCGGCAAATTCAGAAGGGGATATTTCGCCTAATCCTTTAAAGCGGGTGATTTCGGGTTTGCCACTCAATTTGGCTATTGCATCCTGTTTTTCTTTTTCACTGTAGCAATAGATAGTTTGTTTTTTGTCTCTTACCCTAAATAGGGGAGTCTCCAGAATAAATACATGGCCATTACGAACCAGATCGGGGAAAAACTGCAAAAAGAAGGTCATGATGAGTAAGCGGATATGCATACCATCCACATCAGCATCGGTAGCTATGACGATATTGTTGTAACGAAGTCCTTCAATACCTTGTTCGATATTCAATGCATGTTGAAGTAGATTCATCTCTTCGTTTTCGTATACAATTTTTTTGCTCATACCGAAGCAGTTGAGCGGTTTGCCTTTCAAGCTAAATACCGCTTGGGTTTCTACATTTCTCGATTTTGTAATTGAGCCACTTGCGCTATCACCTTCTGTAATAAAAATGGTGGTTTCTAGTTTTTTAGCCTCCATTTCGGCCTTGTTTTTTCCTTCGTAGTTTTCATCAAAATGAAATTTACAGTCACGAAGTTTTTTATTGTGCAGATTTGCTTTTTTGGCGCGCTCATTAGCAATTTTCTTTATTCCACTAAGCTCTTTACGCTCATGCTCACTTTGTTCAATTCTTTTTTTAAGAGCCTCGGCCACGCCGGGGTTTCTATGAAGGAAATTGTCCAGTTCTTTGCTCAGAAACTCTTGCATGAATACCTTCACCGAAGGGCCATTCACATCCATGTTTACACTGCCGAGTTTTGTTTTTGTTTGGCTTTCGAATACAGGTTCCACCACACGTATACTTACCGCAGCCACTATACTTTGGCGTATGTCAGAGGTGTCATAATCTTTTTTGAAAAAATCTCTTATGGTTTTTACAAAAGCTTCTCTGAATGCTTGCTGATGAGTACCACCCTGAGTTGTATGTTGTCCATTGACAAACGAATAGATTTCTTCACCATAATCATTACTGTGGGTGAGTGCTATTTCTACATCATTTCCTTTCAGATGGATGATAGGGTATCGAATTTCGTCGGGATTTGTTTTTCGTTGAAGCAAATCGAGCAAGCCATTTTTTGATACAAACTTCTTGCCATTAAATTGAATTTGAAGCCCTGCATTCAAATAGCAATAATTCCAGAGTTGATTTTCGATATACTCTTCAATAAACTTATAATGTTTAAAAACCGTTTCATCCGGTGTAAAAAAAACTTCCGTACCATTCGATTCACTACTTGGCGTTTCTTTATACTCTTTGATTAATTGTCCTCGTTCAAAGTCGGCTTGTTTCATTTTGCCATCTCTGTAGCTTTTCACCGTAAAGAACGTACTAAGCGCATTTACCGCCTTAGTACCCACACCATTGAGTCCTACTGACTTTTGAAACACATTGCTGTCGTATTTAGCACCGGTATTGATTTTGCTCACTACGTCTACTAGTTTACCCAGTGGTATACCTCGGCCATAATCTCTGATGCGAACTTGACCGTTTTTTACGTGCAATTCTATCTGTTTGCCAAAGCCCATCGTATGTTCATCGATACAGTTATCAATCACTTCTTTGAGCAGTACATAGATACCATCATCTACAGAGCTGCCATCACCCAGTTTGCCGATATACATACCGGGTCTGAGTCTGATATGCTCACGCCAGTCGAGCGATCGTATCGAATTTTCGTCATATTGATGCACATTCTTCTCCATTGCCATTAGTGATAATTCTGATGATGTGTACAAATGTATACGTGAGAGCCAAGCGAACACGTTTAATATTATACACATTCAGGTGGAAAAATTGAAAATTCGTCTAAAAATCCTGCTTACTCACAAAATGTGATTAATGTCATGTTTCGTCACAAAAAATATTAAGTATCTTTGTAATGTTCAATACTATTAAATGGCAAAAGTTACATTTCAAAAAAATAAAACGGCATTTTACGCAACGTTAAAAAAGAGAGTAGATGAGTATTTTAAAGAGAATAATATAGAAAAAACGGGTGATTGGCGTTTGTATCTCAAGTCAATCATACTAATACCCCTTGCTATAGGCTTGTTTTTTAGTGTTTTATACTTTTACAATGAGTTGCCGGTATGGGCATTGATTACCATGTGCGGGGCATTAGGTATGACTTTTGCCAGTATTGGTTTCAATATCATGCACGATGCCTGTCATGGTAGTTACTCCAAGTCTGATACGCTCAACGAAATCATGGGTTACAGCCTCAATGTGATGGGCGGCAATTCCTTTATCTGGAAGCAAAAACACAATATTATTCACCACACGTATACCAATGTAGACGGAGTAGACGATGACATAGCCAAGAGCCCCGTCATGCGTCAGGCACATACACAAAAATGGGTGCCTGCTCACAAGTTACAGTACATTTATGTATTCGCAGTATATGCCATTTCTTCCTTTGCATGGGTATTTCTTATGGATTTTCAAAAGTACCTCAGTCGCAAAATTTACACCACCAAAATGTGGGGAGTTGACAAAAAAGAGCAATTTATCTTCTGGCTTAGCAAGTTTTATTACTTAGTTATGTTTATTGTACTACCGATTTGGATAGTAGGATTTAAGGCTTGGCTCATAGGTTTTTCTGCCATGCACATCACTATGGGGTTGACACTTGCCCTCGTTTTTCAATTGGCACATGTAGTTGAAGGAGCACACTTCGAAGTCGCTTACGAAGACAAAAATATCGAGAACGACTGGGCGATTCATCAAGTAATGACCACTGCCAATTTTGCACCCAAAAACTTAATAGTTCGTTGGTTTGTAGGCGGTCTCAATTACCAAATCGAGCACCACTTATTCCCCAAAGTAAGCCACGTACACTATCCGGAAATATCCGAAATAGTAAAACAAACATGCAAAGAATTCAATATTCATTACAATGAGTTTGCTACCACTCGAAGTGCCTTAGTGTCACACCTCAAAACTATGCACGAATTCGGCAAAATACCCGATTTGGCTATGGCCTGATTTCACCACTTTTATTCGTAGAGTTTCCAAATTTATATTCAAAATAATTATTTGGGCGGCGTACACGCTATCCGCTACAAGTCCTCGTGAGAGAACCTGTGCTGACTGGTCGTGGAGTGGGCTCCGTTCCTCCGCCTCTCCACTCCCGTCATCACTAGGTTCTCTCATTGCGGGCTTTTCGCTACTATCGTTGCCGCAGACTTTTCGCTACTATCGTTGCTGCAGACTACACTACAATTTTCGACAATGATACCACTATATGTTTTCAAGTTACAGTTTGAAAAAACGATAAAATACGAATAGACAAACCGGTGTCTACTTTTGAATATCACGAGTCAGCCAGCCACGCTTGCTGGCAGTTTGATTGGCGGTTTCGAAAAGTTTAGATGCAAGTAAGTAATGGATAAACGAAAACATCAGTAAATGTATAATAGCAATAAGATGTGCTACTATGACGCTGTTTTATGGAACAATTAGATGTGAGATAATTGCTATAAAGAAGATGAAGGCTTATTCCTTTCTAATTAGAGATTGAGTTTTTTGTGAAGTGGGGGTATGCAAAGATATCGTATGTACTAATTACAGACAGATGAAGTATATGTTGTCGATGAGCTTTAGCCGTGATCGCAGCGGCATCCTTCCGGACTAGTGTGGCTGGAGATGTGTGGAGCCTAAGGCCGGAAGATATAGCGAAGAGCACGAAGTGGTTGATGTAAGGAAGTAGATGAGCTCCTCTGTCCTTTTATTCATTGGTCGATAGTATTAGTTGTAATATATTATATGTTTTGTTTCCAAATATAATTGGCAAGTTCAAGTAGGGAGAGTGATATGATGAGTGTGAGTACAATCTTTCGAAATATAGATTCGCTGATACGCAAAACGATTTTTTTGCCTAAAAATGATCCTACTAAACTGATTAAGATCAAAATGGGTATCATGTATAAAAAATCTGCTCTAACATAGCCATTCCAACTATAAATTGCCAGACGACTGGCATCTACACCAAAATCAATCCAAGCAGATGTGGCAATGAAAAGTTCTTTGCTCAGCGAAAAGGCGCTGAGTGTAATGCCTCGTATGGCGCCTCCGGTGCCAACCATGCCGGCTATGAGTCCGGAGAGGGTGCCGCCAAGAATAAGATTTTTTTTGTTGGCTTCTATTTTTCGGTCTTTGCCTGCCATCAAAAACACACTGATAGCAAGTAGAAAAATTGATAAGATGAGCTTGAGCCCATCTACGGGTGCAAAGCGACTAAGCCAAGCACCGATACTGACAAATAAAAAAGCAGGTAAGCCCATGAAGAGCAAGATGCGTTTGTCGATCGCCTGACGAAATAGGAGCATTTTGGACGTGTTGCTGAATACATGAAAAAGTGCTGTGATACCTAGTACCTCGTGAAAATCGAAAAAATAGGAGGCTATAGGAACAAAGAGTATGGAAGAACCAAATCCGCTTACGGTACCTAAGATTTCTGCTACAAGTGCTAGAGTGTAGAATAATATGTATTTTTGCTCAAAGAATTCCATGCGAATCATCAAATATAATTCATTCTTTACTAAAACATTTTTTTGATGACTCGTACTATTTTTAGTTTGGCTAGAAAGAATGCAGATATACTGCTAGCTGTAGTTCTATTCGTCGGTTTGTTTGCCATGTCTATTATTCTGTACAAGGAGCGGGTCTGCTAT
The DNA here is from genome assembly GCA_036846185.1 of Chitinophagaceae bacterium. GTDB lineage: Bacteria > Bacteroidota > Bacteroidia > Chitinophagales > Chitinophagaceae > OLB11. Next base: position 13,542 of record DAIUCL010000034.1, on the reverse strand, counting down.
ATGGATGTGTCTTTTCAGTTGTCTGAAATTATCAGAACGAATACGTTGGCAATACAGGTAAATCGATTTGGTGCCGCATTTGTGCAGTTGTTTGCACTACTTGGCAGGATGAGTTCTCTGCCACTGTGGGTAATAGGCTTACTATATTCGTGCGGCGTAGTTATTTATCAATGGCTGATATGGGTTTATATTCGGCTAGTGAATCGAGATGTGGGCTTGTCATACGCCTATTTGATGTATTTGACATTGCTTTGTACTCATCTTTTTTTCTGGATACAGTCAGAGTATTCGCAGGCAATCCCCTTTGTGTTTTTTTATTTCAGTTATACAAACAGGTTGTCGTGGGGTTCATCGTACCTACGTTCTTTTTGGTTATTGATTCCACTCACCATTATCCTTGTTTTTTTTCATCCTTTAGTATTTCCTTTATTCGTATGGATGAGCTTACTGATGTTTTTGTTTCGTAGTAATCAGTCCGAGAAAAGGGTTGTAGTGGCAAATTCATTATTGGCATCGTTGGTATTTGGTATTAAGGAAGTCTATTTTAAAAACTGGTATGATGAGCAGGCAAAAGAGAGAATGAAAGGTTTATGGGCACAATTGAGGCAGGGAATTCGTACGGAATCTTTTGACCGCTTTTTGAGTGATCTGCAAGGAATTTATCTGGTATTTGCTCTTTTGCTAATCTTATTTGTGTGGCAAGGAATCTATCAAAAAAAGTATATGGGTGTTGCGATAGTTGTATTGACGATACTGGCTTCGCTATTATTCTTTACCCTTACACATCCTACTACAGAGAGATTTTACATGGAAAACATGTTTTTGTCCTTATCCTTTATGTTGTCGGTAGGTTTTCTGTTTTTTATCACTCTCACTAGTCGAAAAGCTAATCTGCTACTTTTGTTTCTAATTACAACTTGTTTGTTCCGATATGCGTATATCAGTAGGCACTACCACAAGCGGCTGGGATATATGCGTGAGCTTATCACTACCTATGATAATCAAAAAGTAATATTGTCTGAAAAGCATCTTGATAAACAATATATTGAGTACAGTTGGCCTTTAGCCTACGAAATCTGGATGTTGTCGACTATCGAAAGGGGGCGGAGTACCTCCATTACAGCAACGCACGATATCAGGCAATACGATAAGTGTCACGATACAACTCATGCTTTTGTGGGAATTCACATTCACGATTACAATACTTTACCTTCGGCTTACTTTATATTTCAAGATACGGTGTCTTCTTATAAGATGATTGAATAATTTCCTACAGGTACGTATACTGGTTGCGCACCCGAGTGAAATCTTTGCCTAAAAATGGTCTATGCAAACAATAGTTCAAAAGGGGAGAGGAGCACAAATAAATCCTCACAATCAGTTTACACCAATGTATTATAGCAAAGAGGAATCTGCAGCTATTGATGACTGGGAGATAAATAAGCTACCCACTACCTATTATGAAGAGAAGGGAAAAACAATACTCAACAAAATAGACAGTGCGGATATACCTCTATCGTATTCGCTCAATCCCTATCAGGGCTGTGAGCATGGCTGTGTGTATTGCTATGCACGTAATTCGCATGAGTACTGGGGGTTCAGTGCGGGGCAGGATTTTGAGCAAAAAATTGTAGTCAAAAAAAGAGCACCGGAATTACTCAGAGAAATGTTTAGTAGTAAAAAATGGCGCCCTACACCTATCAGCTTGTCGGGTAATACAGACTGCTATCAGCCCGTAGAGCGTAAGCTTGAGATTACCAGACAATTATTGCAAGTGTGTCTTGAATATAGAAATCCGGTGGGTATTATCACTAAAAATTCTCTGATACTTAGAGATTTAGACATATTACAAGAATTACAAAAACACAGATTAGTAACAGTCTATACATCATTAACCTCTATTGACGAAAATTTAAGGCGAAAGCTGGAGCCACGAACCTCCACCTATCAACAGCGATTACAGATCATTGAACAATTGAGTAAAGTAGGTATATACACCGGTGTAATGAATGCGCCTATCATACCGGGACTCAATGATACCCATATGTATGAGGTGTTGCGGAGAGCATCTTATGCCGGCGCCAAAAGTGCCGGATATACGATAGTGCGTCTGAATGGTGCTCTTGCCGAAATTTTTAAAAATTGGCTACAATTACATTTTCCGGAAAGAGTAGCCAAGGTATGGAACCTAATAGCCGACTGCCACGGTGGGCAGGTCAATGACAGCCGACTGCACACTCGAATGAAAGGCGAAGGTGCAATTGCCGAAATAATCAAACAACAATTTGAACAATATACTCGTCTATTTCACCTCAACGAAGAGAAATATGAATACAATATTTATGATTTTATCCGATTACAAGCCGGACAGCTAAGATTATTCTGAAAGATCGTTGATTTCTGAGAAATTCAACTTTGATTAGCACTCAATTCATATGATATGGACATTACCTTTGTATTTTTTAAATCTTCATACAAGTATTATGATTATAGATTTACGATCTGACACCTTTACTAAACCTACCGAATCAATGCTTCAGACTATGTTTGCCACCGAAGTGGGTGATGATGTTTTTGGAGAAGATCCCAGTGTCAATTTGCTAGAGTCTGAAGTAGCTGCTTACTTTGGTATGGAAGCAGCCCTGTTTTGCCCCAGCGGTACCATGACGAATCAAATTGCGATCAAGTGTCATACTCAGCCGGGCGATGAAGTCCTCTGCGAAAAAAAGAGTCATGTCTATATCTACGAAGGTGGTGGAATAGCCTTCAACAGCGGAGCACAAGTACAAGTGATAGAAGGAAATGCAGGATGTATAGCAGCTTCGCAAATACCATCCCATATCAACCCCGATGATGTTCACAAAGCCCGTACCAGCTTGGTATGCCTCGAAAATACCTCAAATAGAGGAGGGGGCACGTGTTATGACCTCGACGAAATTAAAAATATTAGAGCACTCTGCGACCAGTATCAGCTTTCCTTGCACTTAGATGGTGCTCGAGTGTGGAATGCCATTGTAGCGAATCAAGAAAACCCCATCCACTACGGCTCGCTATTCCACTCTATTTCGGTCTGCTTTAGCAAGGGCTTGGGTGCACCCGTAGGAAGTGCACTCATTGGTACGCACGAATTTATTCGGAAAGCCCGAAGAATTCGAAAGGTACTCGGTGGCGGAATGCGACAAGCCGGCTACTTAGCTGCGGCTGCTAACTTTGCCATGAATCATCACATAGACAGACTCACTATTGATCATGCTCACTGCAAACAACTGGCGTCAGCGCTTGCATCTCACCCCTGGGTGGAAAAAATCGATACGCCACAAACCAATATTCTGATTTTTAAAACGCATTCCGAAAAAAATAATCTTCTTAAAGCCTTTTTCGAATCTCATCATATTTATGTGATGGCCATATCCTCCTCCGAAATCAGAATGGTCACTCACCTGGATATCAGCGAATCTATGATTCACTACGTGATAGAAAAAATAAAAGAACACAAGCAATCACTCACTTCATAAAACAGATAAAAAAAAGGAACATTAATTTTGAAAAAAAAACTTTTCTAATTTACATTTGCATCACAAAGACATATCATGGAAAATAATAATGTAATTGACCTTATCGATAATCCCGTAGACATCGAAATCAGTAAGCCCAGCAAATCACGTTTCTTGTTCTTATTAGGTCTATTCAGCTATCTTACATTCTTTGTAGGTTGCAATTATGGTCTTTGGACACGCAGCTACAAAAGTACCCAAAAAATACAAGTACCTGAAAGTACTCAATATTCGCCTAAGTACAAATAAGCGATAAGGCGTGTACACTAGCCGTCATGATACTGCTGTAGTAGTGCTTAGCTACAATGGCAAACTGCTCCATCAAGATTTTTTTCCACTTTTAATCGCCGAATCTGAAGGCCTTTACGATGTGATACTCGTCGACAATGCCTCTACCGACCACACGGCGGCTTATGTAAGAGAGCATTTCCCTCAGGTTTCTATCATTACTATCCCTATCAATCGTGGCTTTGCCAATGGATATTATGAAGCCCTTTTACAAATCCAAGCCGAATACTATGTGATGCTCAGTGCCGATTTTGAAGTCACACAGGGCTGGTTTCAACCCATGCATCTTCTGATGCAGCAGCATCAAGACATAGCCGCATTACAACCCAAAATAAAATACTATAAACAAAAAAATCTCTTTGAATACGCCGGAGCCGGGGGCGGATTTATCGACAAGTGGGGCTATCTCTTTTGTCGCGGACGAATTTTTTTCACCATCGAAGAAGATAAAGGACAATACGACGATCATATCGAAACCTTCTGGGCCGGGGGCGGTTGCATGTTTCTTAGAGCCTCTGCTTATCATCAAGCCGGAGGGCTCGATCGCGATCTCTATGCCCATATGGAAGAAGTAGACCTCTGCTGGCGATTTCATCTACTCGGCTACCGTGTAGCCTATTGTGGAAGCAGTACCGTATATCATATTGGTGGCAGTGTCATCAGCTATGGCTCCCCCCAAAAACTATTTTACAATTATCGCAACAGTCTTGTATTGCTCTACAAAAATTTACCCACAAGCAAATTAATTTGGCTCTTCCCCTGGCGCCTTATCCTTGATGGCATCAGCGGTATACGACTGATTCTCAAAGGCGAATGGGTAGAAGTATGGACCATCATCAAAGCCCATTTTAGCTTTTACGGACAACTCGGCCTATGGACACAAAAACGAAAACAAAGCAGAAAATTGGCAAAAAAGGACCAGTCGATATCAAGTATTTACCAGGCCAGTATCATCCACGACTATTTTATCAAAGGCAAAAAATACTTCACAGAACTCGATACCCGCTTTGTAAAAAAACTATAACTTCCAATAAAATTATTTTGGAGCGCATCTGACAAGCCTCACTCGCCGACAGTCTCGCTATCCGCTGCTATCCGCTTTCGTTGCTCTCCAGCGAATATCCGCTCCTATCGAGGCTATTTTTCAGCGTCTGAATCTTCAATCAGCTTTTTCAGAACACACCCCATACGCCCCAAATCTTGAATAACATCATGTGTAATGACTGCAAGAATAGGTGCATAGATAGACCTACAAAAAATCGCAGACTAGTATAGCCTGCTTTCTTGTACTTTTGTCCACAACAATACACAGAGACTATAATGAAATTACAAACAATAACAGTCGCCATCCTCAGCGCCATATTGCTATTTATGGCTTGCAAACCCGAAGCATCCGACAATACCATCATTCTCAACGAAAAAATGCACACTTTCTCCAATTACGACAAGGTGCGCACTACTCATCTCGACTGGAATGTGAATGTCGATTTTACACACCGCATAATAGAAGGAATTGCTACATGGTATTTTACGAATCCACAAAATGAAAAATATATCCATTTCGATACCTATGACCTGAGTATCAAAAAAATTAAAGTCAATAATAAAGAAGTACAATTTTTCAGAACAGCTAAGCTCGACGATTACGGAAGCGGACTTTCTATTCCCGTCAAGCCAGGAGATTCAGTAGTGGCTATCGAATATCATACCGGCTCGGATGCCACAGCATTGCAATGGCTGGAGCCCTTGCAGACTGCCGGCAAAAAAACACCCTTCTTGTTTACACAATGTGAAAGTATCCATGCCAGATCGCTACTGCCATGCCAGGATGTACCTGCCAATCGGATCACTTACAATGCTATCGTAGGCGTGCCACAGGGTATGATGGCGGTGATGAGTGCCAAAAACCCTACCGAAAAAACAAAGGATGGCATCTATCAATTTGAAATGGAAATACCTATCCCTACCTACTTGATCGCACTAGCAGCAGGCGATATTGCCTATCAGGCTATTGATCATAGAAGTGGAGTATATGCAGAACCTACGGTGCTGGCTGCCTGTGCGCAAGAGCTTCAGGATATACCTGCTATGATGACTGCCGCCGAAAAATTAGGTGGGCCTTATCGTTGGGGTAATTATGATGTGTTGATCGCACCACCCTCATTTCCGATAGGTGGTATGGAGAATCCTCGCCTTACCTTCGCTACTCCTACTATAATCACCGGCGACAAAAGCTTGGTATCGCTTATCGCTCACGAGATGGCTCATAGCTGGAGTGGCAATTTGGTTACCAATGCCACTTGGGACGACTTGTGGCTCAACGAAGGATTTACAACCTATTTTGAACGACGTATCATGGAAGAAATCACCGATAAGTCCTATGTGGATATGCAATGGGAGCTTGGTCTGCAAGATTTACATTCTGATCTCAAGGCCTATGGTGCCGATCATCCGGACACAAGGCTCAAAGTAGAACTCACCAAGCGTCATCCGGGTGATGCATTCAGCAATATCCCTTACGAAAAAGGGGCCTTCTTTCTGCGTATGCTAGAGGAGAATATGGGGCGAGGTAAATTTGATTATTTTTTGAATGCCTATTTCGATAAGCATGCCTTTACACCTACACATACAGCACAGTGTTTGGCATTTATGGATTCTGTATTGTTTGGTATGGATACGATGAAGCGTAATGCCTTGCTTGTAAATCAATGGGTGTATGAGCCGGGGCTTCCTGCGAATTGTCCGAAAACGAATCCGTCTCGATTTGTGGCTGTAGATGAAGCGCGAGCAAAATTTGAAGCTGATATGAGCGCCAAAAACTTAAATACTTCTTCATGGACTACGCATGAATGGTTGCATTTTTTGCGAAAATTACACACACCGGTACCTTATGAAAAAATGAGAGATTTGGATTTGAATAATAAACTGACGCAAACCCAAAATAGTGAAATCGCCAATGAATGGTTTAGACTTTCTATCGCTTCGGAATACAAAGAAGCCTTTGGCGCAATGGAGACTTTTTTGGGTAGTGTAGGCCGAAAGAAGTTTTTGGAACCACTTTATATGGAGCTATTGAAAACGGAGAAAAATAAAGAATTGGCTTGGCGTATTTTTAATGAAGTAAAAAAGAGGTATCATCCTCAGACGGCGTCTAAAATTGAAAAGATTCTAAGCGCAAAGTGATGATAATTGCTTATTATGTAGTGTTGTATTTTCAAGCAGTGGTTTTCATGGCTCAATAATCATTTGGACGATGAAGACTAGCCCCGATCGAAGTGGATATCGCCCGATGCAGGTTTGGCTTTGTGGGGAGGTGCAGCGGGCATAGGAGCGAAGAGCGGGAAGGTAGATGAAGAAGGTGGTGGAGATGCGCTCCAAATGATTTTCGGAGTGGATTCTTATAGGATAATTTCGAAAGTGGGTGAGGATTAAAGTTTAGAATATAGCTCTTACGCTGGCGCGCCCGGTGTGAATGATGTTGGTTCCTGCCGGTTTTCGGCCTTCGTATTCAATACTCATTTCTATATTGCGAGATACTCTTCGTTCGAATTGTAGACCCCATAGCCAGTTGTTGCCGGCTTGTAAGCCATCGAGCATGGCATAGCCTACGGTGCTATTGGCGATGCCGTCGTATTGGATGCGAGAGTAGGTGCTTCGGAGGTTGATGGCGCCGGATGAGAGGATATTGTATTTGATATCCAGTACTGCATTTTGTATGATAGCGGATTCGCCGCCGTAGAGTTGTTTATTTTGTCGTTGGTCGTATTTGTAGCTGGGTTGGAGTCTTAGTTGGCTATTTTTGAGAAGCCACATGAGACTTGGTTCTAAGACTTGGGATTGGATAAAGAAGGATCTGTTTTCCAAAAATTGAGAGATAAAACGTCTGTTTCCTCTTCGGTAGCTGGCTTGTAGGGTGAAATTTTTTCGAAGGTTGTATCTGAATCGGCATTGTTGCTCTTCGGTTTGCCGACCATCTACTCCATAGTTTAGGAGTGTTTTTCCTTTATTATTCGTACTGATTAGGTCTAGCCCCCAGATATTGCTAAATCGGTTGATAAATAAGCTATGTACCCAGGTGGCACTACTATTGATGAGAAGGGTGTCGTCGAGCACACGGATAAATGGATTGTATTGTGCCAGTCCTTGCTGGCCGATAAAGCGATTGGCACTTTGCATGGTGCTCTGAAAATAGAGGATGGATAATGCTTTTTTGAAACCTTTCAGATTGGATTGGTTGAAAATAGAACGGGGATTGATGGCAATAGATTGATTGAATATGGAATACTTTGCTTTTACATACTGATTGGTGGGTGTGAAGATGCGGATATATAATTTTTCATCCGGAAATATGGCTAATTCAAATTCATTGAGTTGTTTAAGTCCGTCATTGTTGTAATCGCGCCATACATACTGACCTTGCCCGGCGGGTACTTGCACATACGTAAATTCTCTTTTGAGTTCCTGTCCGGCCCCCATTTCGTATAAGATATTGCCACTCACGAGTCCTTTGGCAAAACTGTAGTTGTATTCGACTCTACCTAGTAAGGTTTCTTCGGGTTTGAGATTGCTTAGGGTGCTATCGTTCACCTGCATGGTTCTGTAGGAGGTGGTGAGTCGGATGTCTTGGTTTTTGATACTACTAATATTTCCGGATAGTGAAAAAGTCTGTCCTAAGGTAGCCTGTTTAAATTGATTATTTTTGGCAAATCGATCTCTTCGAATAATGTATTCGGCGGTTAGTTGATTGGTTGATTCAGCATTATTTCTGATATATATGCTACTTTGGTCGAAGGAGAATGCAGTAGTGAGTAGGGAGTCATTTAGGTTTCTCATATCATTGTGGTCTAAGAAGCTTTTGAATCCCGCACGGATAGATTTAAGTTTTTTTAATTGTTTTTCGATATCAAGGGATGGTCTTAGAAATTGGCTTTGATAATTGTTGGCTTGCTGTGATAGTAAGCTTGCTCTTAACTGTATAAGACTGCTATTATTTTGGTAGGAAGATCCTATGGTCTGTTGTAATCCTTTGTAGCTTTTTCCTCGTAGGTAGGTATCGAATCGATAAAGCCATTTCCAATGATTTTTGTATTGAAGTTGTAATTGAAGTGAGCCCAGATGTTCGTTCTCGGGTTTATCTTCTATAGAGGTGTTCCAGTCTCTAAAAAATTCTACTTGACGGAATCGTTCGAGTGGCTTGAAACGATCTTGGACAAATTCATACTGAATGCTACTGGATAAAGATAGGGAGCCATCGTGGCGCAATTTTCTGAATTCGGAATAATTGATTTTGGCGGCTATTCCCTGATGGGTTTGATTATCAATGGCAGAGAAGGTATTGGGGTCGGAGTTGCTCAGAGCGACTTCTGCATTCAGTTGTTTGGCTGAATCTAATTGATAGCTGGCAGCACTAGTAATCAATTGTTGTCTTTTGGGGGTGACCAGAAGTTGTATAGGTTCATAATCACCTTGTTTTTGATTGTCAATAGGAGCTACCCATTCGTATACTCTTCCATTAGCAGAGCTGATAGATTGTCTGTAATTACCTTTGCCCTGACCTAGAAAGGTAAAGGAAAGAGAATATAAGGTGGAGTCGGGGTTCATCGAATAGATGTAAACATCATTATAGGTAATACCGTTTAAAAGAGTATCTGTTCTTCGATATAGCACTTTATTGTTGCTGAAAGTATCCAGCCGTGCACTAGGGTAGAGAGCTTGTTGAATGCTATCGCCGATGCCAGCCAGAAATCTTTTTTGTGCGGAATCCAGATTCTGCATAATGGGCTGATTACGTGCATCCTGATTGGAGAATACGTTCCATCTAAGTTGTAGTTTATTATTGATAGTCCATTCGTCTTGCAGGTAGACTAAAGAGTTAAGATAATTGCGATCTGCAAATTCGAATTCGACGATGATTCTCCAGTCTTTGGTAATCAGCCTGCGTGGCATGAAGGTAATTTCGGCTGTATTGTAATCGATGACATAATCTTCATTTTCTCCTCTGCTCATCAATATTCCATCAATATAGACACGTTCGGTACCAGCCAGTACTACAAAAAATTGTTCGCCATTGGGCCCTGTCAGCTTGTAAGGACCTTGGTTGCCTTCTAAGGGTGCCACGGTATTTCTGACAAATTTGCCTTTAGCAAAGGATACTCCGGCAGTAATTTTATTTTCGCCTGTGTCGCCTGTTTTGAATGCAGTTGAAAACAATCCTCCCTGCACTCGTTTATAAAAATTCATAAAATATGAATTTGGCCTTTTAATATCATAATCACCGGCTATGATAGTTGTTTTTTTGCGCTGAAGTTGTATAAATAATCGATCGAACTCTTGAATCTGTTGTGTATTGCCTTCTGGCTGAAAGGGGATATTATTGTCTGTAATAGCTCCTGTCACCCTAACACTATCACCGAGGTAGCCCTCCATCTGCAGATTGAATTGTGAGTTTAATACCACATCCTGATTGTTTCCCAGAGAGAGTACCCTGCCAAAACTTCCCGAATAATCAATAGCACCAAAATCGACAAAACTACCATTGCTTTCTGCTGCGTCGGTAGCGTTGTAGTAGTAGGGGGTTATCATATAATTCGTCTCTAGTTTACGAATGTCTTTGTGATAATAGAGATTGTTGAGCTTGATCGCAAATGTGCGATAGTTTATTCTAACTGAATCATCATCTGGTAATGATTTCCACACCAAATAAGAATTATAGTAATCAATAAAATACGCATTCGTATCTATATTTTGAACAGTTACTGACCCGGGGATCAAACTAAGGGTATCAATATAAACCGTATCCTTTAGTACGGGTATCAAGGTAGATTTGGGGCCATACGGATTAAGTACTTGCGACCATAATGCAGTATTCAAACACATGAATACTATTACTAGCAAGCCACAAATCCATGCACTATATGTCCGACAAAAGGTCAATTCTAATCTGTAAAACGTTTAAAAATAGGCTATATTGCCATTATCAAATTAAATTAATCGATATACCTGTCGTCAAAAGTAGGGCGATTACCTAATAGTTGAGGTAGATATTGTTATAGTGATTACTTTTATTCCTTGATTTCAAAAAGAAATATTCATATTCATGCATTGGCAATTATCATATTTCTGACTTTGCCGATACTATTTTCACCTTATAGTTTTTGGGGAAACATTACCATTATATCTCCTTTAGTATCAAGAGAATTGATATCCTCTGTTTTTTTGGTTTTCTATTTTTATCTGATGCTATATTACTTGATTCCGGGTTTCTACATGAGTAGAAAGTACATTCAATTCTTCGCTTATCTTCTACTCAGTTTTTCAGTCATTATTGTCTTGCCATGCCTTTTATTTCCGGATAAACTTATTTCCGAAAGCCAAATCAGCACTCAAATTTCTATTAAAGAAATCTTTCCCGGAGAGATTAAGCGAAATCTATATTTGTTTGTAGGTATTAGTTTTTTAGCATTGGTACTTCGCATCAATAGTCTTTGGAAAATCAGTCAACAAGAAAAGTTAAACGCAGAATTAGCGTATCTTAAAGCACAAATCAACCCTCATTTTTTGTTCAACACCTTAAATAGTATCTATTCACTAACCATAGTAAAGTCGGACAAAGCACCTACAGCTATTGTAAAACTATCAAGTATGATGCGCTACGTGATTAGTGAAGCCTCCGGTAAGTTTGTTTCATTAGAAAAAGAAATGTCCTACATTAATAGTTATATCGAACTACAGAAAATAAGGCTGGATAATACAGCTATAGTCAATTTCTCTTTTCAAGGTAATCCTGGTCATAAGGTAATCGCACCGCTGGTATTACTGCCATTTATCGAAAATGCCTTCAAGCATGGTGTCAACCCTGAGGCGACCTCTCAAATCGATATTCAAATCAGTATATCAGACGAAAATCTATACATGAATGTATTCAATCTCAAAGTGCCGCATGTCATTAATCCTGAGCACAGCACAGGCTTTGGATTAGAAAATAGTCGACGACAATTGGAACTAATATATCCCAATCAACATGTTTTGACAATTGAAGATAAAGACCTTAGCTTTGCTGTAAACCTTAAAATACATTTGTCATGATAAAAGCCATAGCACTAGATGATGAGCCACTTGCGCTTAAAATTATAGAGAATTTCTGTGAACAAACGGATATTATCAAACTCGAAAAAACATTCTCCAAACCGAATGATGCACTGAAGTATATTAATAATTTTCCCGTCGATTTGATATTTCTTGATATACAAATGCCCTCAGTCACCGGTATCGACTTTTTCAAAAGCCTCGACAAAGAACTCATGGTCATCTTCACTACAGCCTATAGCGAATACGCCGTAGAAGGTTTTAATCTCAATGCTGTCGACTTCCTACTCAAGCCTTTCACCCTCGAACGTTTTCAACAAGCCGTGGCAAAAGCAAATGAATACGTCAATTACATAAACAATACCGAAAAAACCAAACAGCCCTACTTGTTTATCCGAGCCGACTACAGCCTCGTAAAAATTAAGTTAACCGATATTATCTACCTCGAAGGTTTGAATGATTATGTGAAATTTCATCTCGAAAATCAAAAACCCGTCGTCGCTCGTATAACCCTCAAAAATTTGAGCGAAAGACTCGCTAGCACTGATTTTATTCGTATTCACCGATCCTATATCGTACCTGTGGGGCGCATCAGCCACATCCGTAATCGTATGTTGTATATCGCATACGATGATAAAATGATTGAACTACCCATAGGTCGAAGCTACGAAGATGAAGTATATAAAATGTTTAACACATGATTATTCTTTGTTAGTTGAATTATTATCTACATTCTTTATATCCATCTCAGGTCCAGTGCTTGTTTCTAGTTTTTCAAGCATTTCTTTTTTGTTTTTGAAATAAGCGCCCACTTCATTCAGCATTAATACTGTCTGCCGAAGACTATTTTTATTCGTACGAACTTTGCTCCTCATATAACCCAATCCAAAAAACAAAAAGCTACCTAATAAAACAAGTCCCTTCACCGCCAAATGAAATGAATCAATATCCCCTTTCGAAGTCAACGCTTCCTGATACACCCGCTTCTCAATAATCTCTCCCAGTATATAAAAAGGGAACATTTTATTCATCACAAACAGTAAAGCAAACATTCCGAATCCCAAACAGTAATATACTACTTCTAGTATCACCGAACCCGTGATGGATGCATAATGACTAACAGCTCCACTTTGATACTTTTCAATCAAGGGGTTTATTTTTTCCAAATACTTCGACGCATCATGCATTTGCTCTTCTCTGTCATGAGGCGCTTTTTTAGACTGAAATAACTGCATGGCTCAAATTTTTTTCAAATGTATACAAAAACAGAATTTCATCAATAAGCCCGTATTCGAATTATATACTAATTCAAAAAGAAAATGAAAAAGTGGGGCATGCACGGCTATCCATTTCAAGTCCTCCTTCCTCATCGCATGTAGCATAGTCATAGCGGGGGCTTCTGATGTCGCCCCGCTATTCCTTGCTACATTGCGTTTCGTCCGTCCGGGCTTTCCATTACTATCCGGCTGCCATGTTCTTTTGTAGTTTTTCTTTAAATTTAAACAACCTCTCATCTTTATTATTATTCAATGTATGCCTAATAAATACATTTTATTTTACCTACTAAACACACATTGTTTTTTCATTGTTTATGTGCATTCATTCAATATATATA
>DAIUCL010000033.1:0-18576 GCA_036846185.1 Chitinophagaceae bacterium | reverse complement strand
TCCCACACCCATCCCCTACAGGGTACGCTCCGCTCCCGTCGCTCCCGCAGGGAGCGACCGCCTCGTGCCTCGGCGCCTTGCGGGCATGGCAGCCGCCAAGCTACACTATCTCTATCAGCTATCTCAGCGAGGATACCATCTAATCCATTGCATATACCCCATAGCAACACTAGAGCAAAACTGCAAAGCCACCAAAAAAATCAATAAAAAAACAAGAATAACAGGTCATGCTACATGCCCCTACAGCTTACGCACCGGCTGCGAAAATAGCACACCACCCTGATCGCTCAGTGACAGCAAATACATACCGGCTGCCACTCCCGACAAGTCGAGCTGCAACTCCTGCCCACCGGCTTGCATCATAAAGTTTACCACTTTGATCAACTTGCCTGTAGCATCATGAATGCGAAGCAGACCCGCACCCGCACGCGCACTATTCACCGCTACCCGAAGCACATCTTGCGTAGGATTGGGATAGACCTGCACACTCACATTGTCCGAAAAATTCACCAAGCGAGTATCACTATAATAGGTATTGCCATCTCTATCTACCTGGCGGAGTCGGTAATAGTTGTTTCCATACATCGGAGATTTATCCTCATACAGATAACCCAGCGGAGTCGAGGAGTTGCCATCAGGCGCTTTGCTCATGATCGCTTCCGAAATTGCCTCAAAAGCGAAGCCATCTCTACTACGCTCCACTACAAAATAATCATTGTTCTGCTCCTGTACCGTCATCCAGTCCAAGCGAGCTATAGCACCCTGTTTCTGCGCCTCAAAGCTAGCCAACTGCACCGGCAAAGGCACATTGCCCGGATTCTGCGCATGTAAGTAAAAATACGAAAATCCACCTACCGGAAAGCACACCGTCCACACCGTAGAGGCTGCATCATAGGTCGCCGTGATATCTGAGTTCGGTATAGCCACCGCTGTATGATTTGGAGCAAATATATCGCCATTGTCCACCTTACTTACTGCAATATTAGCCATACTGGGCGATAGCGGAGAGAGTGGCAAAGTAGGCCACATCGGAGTCGAGGTCATAGCCACTGCATTGTACTGATCAAAGTCATCATTGAGATAATACAAGCACACTTCGGCAGTATCACTATTGGTAGCCGTTATTTGATACACTCTATTCACATAAGGCTGTCCATTGTGAGTAGGCACACTAGCCAGCACATCCTGGCAAACGGTCACTGTACCCAGGCTCACGCTGTTCGGTACATCTTTTATCTGAGCCACTCTACGACAGTCCGAGTTGGACTTGAGCGTATCTGTCATACCATCTGCCAGCACAAAGGAATGACAACCCGCATTGCCTGCAATAGAATAATTAAAAGTCGTATCCTGCGACAAAATATAATTCGACACCGGAGCCACTTCCATATATGCCGAAGCCGAATCGGCACACGAAGGCGTTGTATTCGTTACAAACACCACATACACCGTGTCTGTAGTGTTGATTGCATACGGATTAGGGTGAGGAATACTATAAGCAGCATCGGCATAGTACAAGGTATCTGTACCCACAGGCGACGTACTAAACGGATTGATGAGATCGCGCACATCCAAGCTAAATGGAGCACAAGCAAAACCCGTCATCAACGACGGACTGATATCGGGCTTAGCATTTACTAAAAGCATCACACTATCCGACGCATAGCAGCCACCCGGCACTTCTACTTTAGAATACACCAAGTTAGGCGACGAGTTATAACTCGTAGGATTATTGATAAGCGATGTAAGACCCGCATCGGCATAATAACTCACCGATGCAGTAGGGTCATTATTGGCTACATTGAGGCTCACACTTGTCAAATCAAAATTGGCAAAACCGGTAGATGAGAGCAATTCACAGGCATAAATCGAATCTTTATTCACCGTAGGCGAAGGCTTGATTGTAACCGTCACAGGTACTCTACAAGCGGTATCATTATTACACGCTACAAAGTAAGTAGTGGCACCGGGTGTATTGGTATTGGGTATACCACCCGTAGCATAAAATGGATGAAAACTACTTCCTGAGCCTAATTGTACGCCACCCGAAAGAGCAGTATACCATTTTGCTACCGGAGTCACCGTATAAAAGATCTGAAGTGTAGCAGACGATTGATAGGTCTGAGCATTCAATTGAATCTCGGTCACACCCGGCAAGTCGTCGATGCTCTCCCAATAGCCTAGCGAGAAACTATTGCCCGCACCGAGCATAGAGTAAATATTATTAATCTGTGCAGCCGTCAGGTCTACTTCATAATTGAATTTGTAATACGTAAAGGCATTAGGGTTACCTGCTACACCCGGTAGCAAGGGATTCGCCGGACCATTGGGCGCCGGCCCATAAATATTGAAGCGAGGCTCATTAGCTTTGGAAGGGGAGGTATTGCGCAGATTCGTCAGTCGCAATTTGGCGCCGGTCACTACAGCATCCGGTGGCAATACCGGCAAGGTACCGGTAGCAAAATCCAAACCCGCCGAAGCATCACTATTACCATCGATGGGCAATACCGGATTGAAAGTCATCGTAGCGGATGATACACTATTTTTGGACATACACCCACTAGCGGAGAAAGGCACAAAAGAGGATACAGGCGCATACTGACAAATCGAATCATTGCCACTCACCGTGGGTTTATAATTGTATAATGTATCCAATCTGATATTATCTGCCGTATTGGCATCGGGCAAGCCTACCAGTGTAGCAGTTGCCGTTACATTATACTGCCCTCCCTGGCTATAGTTGACACCTGTTACTAACGCATTCGTACAATTGCAAGGAGCTAAACTTCCACTAGTTATACTGGCATTGGTCACCTGTGGCCCTCCGGGTCCATTGATTGTAAAACTGACATTGACATTGTTAGTAGCAAAATCAATCGATTGTGTACCTCTATTGCAAATGGTAGCACCAATAAAACTATTCGCCTGATTGCAAATCGTACTTGGTTTGTTGAGCTGAGAAATATAAATGTCATTGTAAGTATTTTGGGGTGCAATGCTTACTTCACCAAAATAATAGGCCGGATTAGTGTACACCAAGCCCAAGTTCATCACACCGGCTCTACCTACGGGCAGACCGGCATTCAATTCATCACCCACACCCATCGTGACACCACTTAGTGTAAAATTGCTAGGCGTAGTCGTAAATCCTCCCGCATTCTGCCTAAACATAATGCCGGAGCTACCCACAAGAGCAAATCGATAGGTGGTATTGGGAGGTATCGGAAAATTGATACATTTAAATGGATAAACTACTGTCTGTGTAGTCGTTGTAATGGGCTGTTCGGCTACCGCTATTTGCGTCCAGGTAGGATTGGCGATCGGATAGCCGGTACCATTGAGCGAGGTAGCCGAGTACCATAATTCATAGACATTCTCCGTATACACCGGCAAATGAAAAGGGGCTACCTGCGTCACCAACACCGTAAAGGGGTTATTGTTGGTGAGTGTAAAAGTCACATACCCTGCTCCAGCGTTAAAATAATAAGGAGAGGTGCTCGTATAATTGGTAACAAATGTAGTCTGCGCATTTACTGAAAAAGCAGAAAATAAAACGCAAAAAACAAGAAACAGTTTTTGAATTATATATTTCATGGTAAATAATTTACCACATAGTTAACAAATGTTTTTGAAAATTCAAAGCTTTTAACAATTTATCATTTTTGCCATTCAGTAGCTACATTTGCAAGATGAATTATAAATTACCTCAATTGCCTTCCCGATTTTCTAAACCCAGAAACAATGGTCTGACCATGGTTATGGATAAAGGGTTGAGTAATAATGAAGTAGAAAATTTCCTATCGATAGCAGGTCCCTATGTGGATATTGTCAAACTTGGCTTTGGCACCTCTATGGTAACACCCAATCTAAAAGAAAAACTGGCGATCTATCGCTCTCACGATATACCGGTATATTTTGGCGGCACACTTTTCGAAGCGTTTCTTATTCGCAACTGCTTCGACGAATATTTGGCTATGATACAAGATTATGGTCTCGATCATGTAGAAGTATCCGACGGATCTATTAGTATACCTCATTCCGAAAAGTGTGGCTATATCGAAAAACTAGCCAAACACGTAACCGTATTTAGTGAAGTAGGTAGCAAAGATGCCGCACACATCATACCTCCCTACAAATGGATCGAATTGATGAAAGCTGAATTGGAAGCCGGCAGCCAATACGTAATAGCCGAAGCCAGAGAAGCGGGCAACGTAGGGATCTACCGTAGCAGTGGCGAAGTACGTGAAGGGCTGGTACAAGAAATTCTTACCCAAATACCGATGGAACGCATCATTTGGGAAGCTCCCCAAAAAGCACAACAGGTATACTTCCTCGAACTTTGTGGCTGCAATGTAAATCTAGGCAATATAGCCCCCAACGAAGTCATCCCTCTCGAAGCTACTCGCATAGGCCTTCGTGGCGACACCTTCATGTTTTATCTCGACAAAGCATAATTTCCATGAAGCGTTTCGGCCTGGTTGGCTACCCTCTATCTCATTCCTTTTCGGAACCATATCATACTGCCAAGTATAAAGAATTGGGTATTGAGGCTACTTACCGAAACTTCCCTTTGTCCTCTTTACAGGATTTGCCACTCCTTATCCATACCGAAAAACTCGATGGGTTCAATGTCACCATACCCTACAAAGAAAAAATTATTCCCTACCTCCACGCTATAGACCCTATGGCACAATCAGTGGGTGCCGTCAACTGCGTACGAATCATCAACGAACAGCTTTGGGGGCACAATACCGACATTATAGGATTTGAGCGCTCGCTCTCTCAGTTTGCCCCCGACGCACACAGAGCCATCGTATTTGGCACAGGTGGTGCCAGCAAAGCGATCTGCCATGTTCTACATTCTAAGCAAATATCGTTTATCAAAGTAAGCCGCAATGAAATACTAGATGGCATCACCTATGCCGACTTGAGCAAAGACTTGGTCGAAAGTAGTGATTTGCTTATCAATACCTCTCCCATAGGTACCTACCCTCACGTAGATGACTTTCTTCCTATCAATTACTCCTGGATACATCAGCGACACTTTGCTTACGACTTGGTGTATAATCCCGCTGTCAGTAAGTTTTTATATTTCTGTCAGCAAGAAGGAGCCCAAATCAAGAATGGTCTTGAAATGTTACAAATTCAGGCAGATGAATCGATAAAGCTATTTATGAATGAATCTTAATTGAATACCACACATCTATTCATTTCATTCCGGCTAGCACCTTCATTTTACCTATTAAATCTTGCACCTAACCCATAAATTCTACAATATAGATTAACTTATAGTTATTTTTTTCTACTTTAGTAGCATGAATTTGAAATCCATAGCCAGCTTTCTTCTGCTGGCATACATATTCTTCGCATCGGCCTGCACAAAGCAGCAGGGTTTTGGAGGCCTAGCCAGTATCCACGGCAAAGTATATGCATACGACTACACCCCTAATGGAAAACTGGAAGCCGAAGGATATACCGGAGACCAACGAGTATTTATTTCAGTGAGTGGACGTGAAGGAGTCCTCGACGATGTACGTACCGACTATCAAGGTGCCTACCGATTCGATGAGCTACGCCCCGGCAAGTACACCCTCTGGGTATATACCGAATGTGATACCTGTACCGACAATATCAAACCCGTGATTCAGGAAGTCGAAATCAATAGTAAGAAACAAGTCATCTCAATGCCTGACTTCGAAATAAATATATAACTAGGCATGGACGAGCAGGACATTCTACATATTATTGGTCAATTTGAAGGCGTCAGCCTCAAAGAATTGGATAGCGTAAAACTTCAAAACAGGATCGATTCCAAATACATCCTCACAATGGAGCAGCTAGCCACCTTGCTCAAAGATATTCAGCCGCAACAATATATACTCGATATCGATCACACGAGGCTATTTCATTACAAAACGATCTACTACGACACCCCCGACTTTCAGTTCTTCAAAGACCATCACAATGGCTGTATCAATCGAGTGAAAGTGCGCTGCCGCGAATACATCGACTCTCATCTTTGCTTTTACGAAATCAAACGAAAACTATTTGGCACTCGCACCGACAAGCAACGAATTGTGGTAGATGAATTGTACCACGAGGTGCCCCTGGACAAATACAAACTTATCCAATACAAGAGGTTGGCCGACAAACCTATCGAAATGAAACTGTCCAACAGCTTCCAACGCATTACGCTCACCAACAAACAGTTTACTGAGCGAATCACTATCGA
Source organism: Chitinophagaceae bacterium (assembly GCA_036846185.1). Taxonomy (GTDB): domain Bacteria; phylum Bacteroidota; class Bacteroidia; order Chitinophagales; family Chitinophagaceae; genus OLB11. The sequence continues at coordinate 12,344 of DAIUCL010000033.1, read as the reverse complement.
CTTAGGCATTCAATTTCACACTCCTCAAGCACACACCGAAATCAATGGCATCGTGGTCGTAGAAGTAAAGCAAGGTAAGACCGATATCTTCAGCAGCACCATTCAATCGCTCAAGCGCATGGGTATACGACCCTCCGGATTCAGCAAATATGCCATAGGAGTGAGTATGCTCTACCCTTCGCTCAAACACAACAATTTCAAACCAATATTACTCAAAATAGATAAACTAAAAAAGTCTCATGCAGAATACAGAGAAACTCATCAAGCACATTAAAGACTCCATCAAAAATGCAAATAGTATAGACGGCATGGTAGAGGCCGCAGGTAGCGCTACAGAATATACCGAGCTCATCACCCGATTTGGCATCAATCTTCTTGCCGTATTTATATTAGTACGCTTTATCTATTATACCACTTACAAAAACAAAGAATTTCTTTTTACCTTTTTCCTATTCAACTTACTCAATTTTTTAATCTGCATACTCCTCAGTACCACCAAAATCAAAATCGGTTTTGCCTTCGGACTCTTTGCGATTTTCTCTATCATGCGCTACCGCACCGTCACAGTTCCTATCAAGGAGATGGGCTATTTCTTCATCTGTGTGGCACTAGGCATCATCAACTCGCTCGCCACCGTAGATGATGGGTATATCGTACTCATACTTTGCAATTCATTTATCATAGGCGTAACGCTGGTACTCGACAAATTTGTAAACCTCACCCACGAAAATGTGAAAGAAATCGTGTACGAACGCATAGACCTCATCAAACCTGAGCGGCGCAACGAAATGACCGAAGATCTCATCAACCGTACCGGACTCCCCATTCATCGACTCGAAATCAAAAATATCAATTTTCTCCGCGACGTAGCTTATATCAACGTATTCTACTACGCCAAAGAAAATGAGAATACACAAGGAGTAACCGGCGACGATGATTAACAACTTGGAGCTCATCGCCTCTCCTCCACTCATCTACATCGGGCTATTCACTTGTATCTCCCTGCTCACGCACAGCAGCCGGCTCCAAAGGGAGGATACCGCTGCTATCCCGGCTAACCTTCATCGACATTTTCATTAGTCAGCACCAACAACAGCCAAATTCTGCAAAGCTCAAAATACCCCATAGAAGTTTATCCACAAAAAGTGCAAAGGCTTTTCATCCAACAACAATTAATAAACTATCTTCGAACCTTTTAATATATTTGCAAATTCATAATTTGACATGATAATACCTAAAGGAAAACTCATACCCGTAGGTGGTGCAGAAGACAAAGGAACAGACCTTGAAACCGGGTTTATACAACGAAATAATCTCAACTTCTTTGAACAAGGCATCCTCAAGCGTATCGTCGACGAAACCAAACACAAAGAACTCAGTAAAATAGAAGTCATCACCACCGCCTCCACGATTCCAATAGAAGTAGGAGATAACTACTTGAGCGCCTTTGCAAAATTATCTTGCCCCAACATCAACGTCATGCACATCCGCAACCGCGAAGACAGTCAAAAGCAAGAATACATTGACCGTATCCAACAAGCCGATGCCATTATGTTTAGCGGAGGCAACCAAATGCGACTCACTACATGCTTTGGCGGGACTGAAATACTCAAAATACTACACGAAAGATACAAACACGAAGAAGGATTTCTGATAGCAGGTACCAGTGCAGGTGCTATGGCTATGAGCAACACGATGATCTATGAAGGCAATGCCGCCAATGCCCACCTCAAAGGCGCTGTAAAAGTCACTACCGGACTCGCATTTATGGGCAATGTAATATTTGACTCGCATTTTGACAAACGTGGCCGATTTGGCCGACTAGCGCAAGCCGTCACCACCAACCCTTCCTGTATAGGCATAGGCTTAGGTGAAGATACAGGCCTATTAATCACTGAAGGTAATAATATGGAAGCCATCGGCTCTGGTATGATTATCATCATCGACGGTCACCATATCATACATACCAATATTGCCGATCTAGCCGACGGTAATCCTATTTCTGTTTCCAATTTATTAGTTCACTTCTTGGCCAAAGGCGATAAGTATCATCTCAATGAAAGGCAATATAAAGAAATGAGCTCCGAATTATTTGAAAAAACAGATGTAGAATAAAATCACCCATCACACGATGATTTATTTATTACCGTTTATTGCTGCTTTTATAGGTTGGATTACCAACTGGATAGCTATCAAAATGCTATTTCACCCAAAGCTTCCTATAAACATTTTAGGAATCACGATACAAGGCATTTTTCCAAAACGCCAAATGCAATTTGCCCAAAAACTAGGCCATATTGTTTCAAAGGAGCTTATCTCCTTCGATGAAATAGAAAAGAAAATTCATTCTCCCGAAACGCTCACAAAAGTGATGCCTCTGATCGATCAAAAAGTATCTCACTTTATCGATCACAAACTCAGTGAAGAGCTACCCCTACTTTCCATGTTTATCAACGGAAAAACGATGGACAACATTAAAGCAGGTATCTCCCATGAGATGGAAAAAATGTTTCCGGATTTAATCAGCATGTTGACCTCACAACTCAAAAACGATTTTGATGTAGAAAAAATAGTGACCGAGAAAGTGAGTAACTTTTCGTCTGACAAACTAGAAGAAGTACTCTTTTCTATCATGAAAAAAGAATTTACATTTATTGAAATTGTAGGAGCCTTTCTGGGATTCATCATAGGATGGATACAGATACTACTCACTACCCTATCCTAATCATTATAATACCAAATAATAGTTTATGAAACTAGCCAAACGACTCCAACGCATTGAAGAACCGCAAACCATCAAGATGGCAAAACTGAGTCGCGAATTGCGCGCACAAGGTAAAGACATTATTGACCTTAGCCTTGGCGAGCCTGATTTTGCAACTCCCTCTCATATTGTAGAGGCTGCAATACAAGCAATGAACGATGGCTATACGAAATATCCTCCTGTGGCTGGCTACCCAGAGCTACGCAGTGCAATTTGTACTAAACTACTTCGAGATAATCAACTGAACTATACACCCGCAGAAGTCATGGTGAGTACAGGTGCTAAACAATGTATAGCCAATGCCATGCTAAGCTTGGTGGACCCCGGCGATGAAGTGCTTGTCCCTAGCCCCTACTGGGTCACCTATGCCGATTTGGTGAAGCTATCTGAGGGAAAAGTAGTAAAGATTCCGGCTACGATTGAGAATGATTTCAAGATCACCCCCACGCAACTGGAAGAAGCAATCACCGAGCGATCAAAAGTCTTTATTTTTTCATCCCCATGTAACCCCACAGGCTCTGTGTATAGCTACGAAGAGCTCGAAGCATTGGCATCGGTATTTGCCAAATTTCCTAATCTGTATATAATCTCTGATGAGATTTACGAGTATATCAATTTTGTAGGCAAACACAGTAGCCTTGCTTCGTTTGCATCTATCAGAGATCGTGTGATTATAATCAATGGTCTTTCAAAAGGCTATGCCATGACGGGTTGGCGACTAGGCTATATGGCTGCGAATGCAAGCATAATTAGTGCTTGCGAAAAACTACAAGGACAATTTACCTCCGGCCCCAACTCTATTACACAGCGAGCTGCGATAGTGGCACTCACCGGCGACATGAATCCTACGCTTGAAATGCAAAAAGCGTTTAGAGAACGTAGAGATTTTGTAGTAGCTGGTTTACGCGCTATCAAAGGTATGCAAGTCAATACGCCTCCGGGAGCTTTTTATGTTTTCCCGGAGATAAGTCAGCTATTGGGCAAACATTCGGTGAATACTTCTGAAGAGCTTTGTATGTATATCTTGGAGCATGCGGGTGTGAGTTGTGTATCGGGCGAAGCATTTGGTGATGCGCATTGTATTCGTATTTCTTACGCTACCTCTATGGACAAACTTCAGGTAGCTATTCAGCGATTGCAGCAATTATTTGCAAATTGGTAATGGTTCAATTGTGATCATGAATTTGAATGGCATCGTGTAGAATTGTTGGCATACTCACTATTGGGTATTGATCATATTCTCGCACAGACCGCTGACAATGTTTGTAGGTCGGGAGGCTGCCGTATCCGAAGGACGACGAGGCACGAGGAGGTACCGCTGCAGGCGGTACGGCACTCCGAAAGGAGACGGAAATTAGTGGAAGTATATTGGTTGATGACAGCCCCAAAGAAATAATATCAGACAATGGAGTGCAATGACAGAAATTGCAAATCTGCCGCTATTGCTAATTGGGTGGCTTGGGGTATGCTCCTTACTGTAGGTGAGTGTATTCGGCCGAAAACGTGATCGGTGTGAAGTGTATGTATTGTTGCATGGCTATTGAGCGAGTGCAAATAGAGTGCGTCGGTGAGAGGTACGGCTTGATCATCGATACCATGAGTGAGGTGTATGGGTATTTGCAAATTGGAGAAATGGGTAGGTATGTGAAATTTTTGTTGGTGTTGCTGATAATCTTCGTAGAGTTGATAGTATAATGGCAAATGCTGTTTTGTACGCTTATTTTCGTAGTGTGCGACTCCACGCTGTTTCCAAAGATGGAGTTGCTCGGGAGGCCAGTGGCGCCATGGTGTTGTACACGATGCTGTCGATGCCCAAAGTAGTAAAGCCCTGACCGAGGGGTTTGCGATTGCGGTGAGAATGGATATAGCACCACCTCTACTGTGACCTAAGAGTATTATAGAGTTGGGATTGCTGTATTGCTTGGCCGGAAAATCGGAGCCTTGAATGAAGTCGCACAGGAGTAGTGCATCATTGCATTCTTTGCTGTAGTTGTTGTTGCCATAGGCTTCCAAGTCTACAAAACGATCGGGAAATTCTACTGTAGTGCCATTGTGAGAGAGGTTGTATTTGACAAACACGTATCCAGCTTCGACATAGGCTTGTGCTATCATATCAAAGTTGCCCCAATCTTTGAACCCATTGAATCCATGAGTGTATATAATAACCGGACGAGGGATTTGAGATTCTTTAAAAAATATATCAGTAGCCATAGATCGATTGGCACTACCTGCTACTGACATATTTTTGATACAATGCATAATAAATGCAGTGAGAAAGCGCTATTGCTTAACTACTTTATGTACGAAAGATTCATTGGTAAGTGCATTGCGCACAGTAAGAAGATAGATTCCGGGTGATAAATCTTTCAACGAAATTTCGTGTCGGTCAGTGTTTAATTTGTTTTTGTACAGCACAGCCCCACGTATATCTGATAGCTGCACATGTACTTGCATAGAAGAATACTGTGAGAGTGAGATAAACAATTGATCTTCGACAGGATTAGGATACACCGATACGGAAGAGGATAAGTCTATAGAGGATGTAGAGAGTGGTGCAGCACAATTGAGGCTTAGCCATTTGGTATCAAGCCACATGAGTCGAGCTCTTATGAATTGCTTCATATTATCTACTTCTTGGGTATGTGTACCGGCCATTGGTGTGGGTTCATTCACTATTGGCACTCCCCAGATGGGCCATTGGGTAAAATTGCGACCTATAGCACCTTGTATATTGAGGTAATTGCTTACAGAATCGATGAAAGCAAACATACGAGTAGTATCGAGAATATTTCCCGGTTTGCGGTAATCCGTATACAAACATTTTAAATCTTTTACCAAAGCGGTGTCAGTCATTAATTTGCTCCACCAAAAAGGGGCAAGTTTGGTTTCGGATGGACAAATACCTCCTATGTTATACGTCCAACCGGTATCACGTGAACTATTGCAACTGGCAGTATTACGAAGAGCTAGGTCAAAATTCCAAAGTGGACTAGGTCTCATTTTTTTTAATTTGTCTTTGTACATATAGGTGTTCGTTCTATAAGCTTCAAAGTTTTTGGTAACTTCATTGATGATAATAAAATCAGCAAATCCATTGACTGCGCCAAAACGACGCCATCCGATACTAGTATCTTGAAAACTCGGACTATTGAGAGCAGCTTCGAAACTATCTACATAAGACTGAATGTAAGATCGCTGTACAGGAGTGATATCGCTTGATTTGGGTATATGGTACTCAAATTTAATTTCTTGTGTAGTGCCATAGGGTGGAGCAAACTGACTGATCCATCCTTGTCCATTGCCATCAATTTTCCAGATATACCCCCCTGTAAGCTCATCGCCGAAGTTGTCTTGAATATTGAGTGTAGCGAGATCTAATCTATTTTTATCTCTTTTAATGGTTTCTCCAAGCAGGTAAATCCCCTGGTATTGGTTATTGACTATGAGTTCGCAGTAGCGCATACGAGGAGCATATCGCCCCATATTAGTGTGTGTGTGAAGCGACAATACGTTTCGCATCAGAGATCGATCGGCATACATTGAAAGGAGTACCCAATCATTTTCGGAGGGCATACCCAGTAGCGATGTGTCCATATTGGTATTGGGAGCAGACCATGTTTCGAGCGTAAAAGACTGCTTAGGATAAGCGGAAGATCCTCTGAGAGTAACCCCGATCATACCTACAAATGTTGGAGGATCTGTGATATTATTCGTACCAGATGCATTATTGATGATGTTCATAGTACCTTGTTGCTTGGTATTGGATATGGGAGTGGGAGTAGTGACGATGACAATAGGTAAATTAGTGACCGTCAACTGTGCCATTACATCTGACACGAGCATACTGAGGATTAATATCGCGGCGATACGTTTCAAGTTTATCATAATTTAATAAAGATTAATTAATATGCAATTTACACGTGAATTTTGATAGTTGACTGAAAAGTCTGTGAAATATTGGTTCTATACGGAATTTGTACTAACTTTATCCTTGTCAATCACGTCTTTTTTAGATATAACACAAAAAACATATTACTATTTCATGAAAAAATGGTTACCAATTTTAGTAGGATTTTTATTCTATTATTCTCACAGTTTTTCTCAACTGAATATCAATGAATACTCTTGCTCCAACATCACTACAGTTCTCGATGCGTTCAATCAACGAAATGATTGGATGGAGCTTTATAATTCAGGAGCCAATGCGGAAAACATCACTGGCTTCTACTTGTCTGACGATCCTAATAATTTGATGAAATGGCAAATTCCTACTGCAACTCCCATTGCTGCCGGTGGTAGAAAAATGATTTTCTTCAGTGGAAGAAACTTAGTACATGCTGCTACAGGGCAAATTCACACCGACTTCAAATTAAGACAAACTATTGGCGAATGGATAATATTCTCTGACCAAAATGGCAATGTAATTGACTCCATGAAACTCAAGATCACTCATCGCAATCATTCTTATGGCCGCACTATAGACGGTGGTCCTGATTGGGGATACTTTAGTACCCCTACCCCAAATGCCAGCAATGCATTACAAGGTTCTTTCATTGGATACACACCCAAAGTAGTGTTTAGCCAGGCCGCAGGGTTTTATGCCGGTGCACAAACAGTAACCTTAACATGCCCTGACCCCAATACAGTGATACGCTACACTATCAATGGTGCTACCCCAAACCCGGCCTCACCAATCTATGCTGGCCCTATCAATATCCCTACTACTACAGCTGTAAGAGCAATCGCCTACAATAATAACCCAAGCATACTTCCCAGTATGATAGAAACCAATACGTATTTTATCAATGAAAGCTCTACCTATGATGTGGTATCAGTATGCGGATCCTACACTGCAGCTGCTGCTGCTGCCGGTGGTGGTGGCGGACATTTGTTTAGCTGGGCAGCCACTCCTTTATTTGGATCTTTTGAATACTTCACGAATACCGGGCAGCAAATACTTGAAATGGAGGGTGGAAGAGCCTCCCGACATGGTAATGATTCTTGGGCATATCCACAAAAAGGAATTGATTATGAAGCGATGGACGAAAGTGGTGATAAAGACGCATTCTATCACAAACTATTTGGGACATCTTTACGAACAAAATTTGACCGAATCATGTTAAAGGCCGCGGGTTCTGACAACTACGCAGGAGGCCCCAACAATAGCGCTCACCTTAGAGACATTTTTGCGCAAACGCTAGCCGAAAAATACAATCTGGAAATGGACTTCAGACGATGGCATCCGGTGTTAATGTTTGTCAATGGACAATATTGGGGACTCTATGAAATGAGAGAACGCGTTGATGGCGACTATTTTGAATACTATTATGGCAAAAAAAGAGACAAAGTAGATCACTTATCTTACTGGGGTGGATTACGTATCAGACTGGGTAGTGATACAGGCTGGGTAAATCTTTATAACTATATTATGAACAATAATATGGCCGTTCAATCGAATTACGAACATGTAAAATCCTACCTCAATATCAATAGCTTTTGTCAATACTTTGCTATCAATTCTTATCTCGTAAATATCGACTGGCTCAACTGGAATACCATGTGGTGGAGAGCCAGAGGAAATAATAACATCGTAAAATGGCGTTATGCACTATGGGATATGGATGCTATCTGTGGCCTCCAACAACCAAACTATACCGGACTTGCAACCACCGGCTACCAAGCCAACCCCTGCGAACCCACCAGCCTCTTTCAAAACAATGCCAATATCAAGCATACCGATATGCTTACCAGATTACTTCAAAATCCGGAATTTGAACAAAGCTATAAAGACAATTGGGTCATGATGTTTAACGGACCTCTCGAATGTACCAAACTTCTAGCTCACTATGATTCTATCGTTAATATCCTCACTCCTGAAATGAACCGACAAGCTCTCGCTTGGGGTGGCACCATGGCAGGCTGGCAAGCTAACGTACAACAAATGCGCACCTATCTACAAAATAGATGTGCTGTAATTGCCGATAAACTGGATACTTGCCTCGACTTGAAAATGGGAACTCTCAAACTAGATGTATTCCCTCCAGGTAGAGGAACCATTGCACTTAATGGAAGTGTACGTCAACCATATGTATGGAGCAAAACGATGCGAGCAGACTCAACCTATACACTCAAGGCTAACTCCACCGGTGGTCAATACTGGACCTTTGACTATTGGCAAAAAATCGAACCAACAAATACGATAGCCCCCAATATTAATGCCGATCAGGTGCAATACACCTTCAATAAAGGTGATTCGGTTGTAGCTCACTTCAAATACTTCAACTATGATTCTGTCGAAGTCACATTTGATGTAAACCCACCCGGAACCGGAACCATAGATCTAAATGGTACTACTATTGCCTCATATCCTTACACCGTTACACTAGATCGCAGATACGCCTACAGCTTATTAGGCACGCCTGCTAGTAGTCATAAATTTATCAATTGGACCAAAAACAATGCCAATACCACTATCACTCCTTCTAATCAGACTTCTGCTACACTCAATTATATGGACAAAGAAACTGTTGTTGCCAACTTTGAATTTGTACCACCACCACCACCACCACCACCTTTGCCCGGACTTACAGAAAATCAGAAAAAAGTATTCATACCCAATGCCTTTACTCCAAACCTAGATGGCAAGAATGATGTATTCAATCTCATAGCCGGGCCAGATGTTATAGGTACAGATATGCTTATCTTCGACCGTTGGGGCAATGAAGTTTTTCACTCCACTGATATAAAAATAGGCTGGGATGGAACCTACAATGGCAAAATGGCTGAAATTGGCACTTATCAATACATCATCAAAGTGAGATACCGCAATCAAGAAATAGAAACCTTCAGAGGAGATCTCTCTTTGCTTCGATAAGCAATGATGAATTATTTACATTCTAAGCTACCTTGCGAAAGGTAGCTTTTTTTATACACAATCTTCTCGATGCCCCATAGTTCAACCCGGATTTTGCAGTTGGAATTGTAGTGAGAGAGCGAAATGCAATAAAGACAAGTATTTGAGAAGATTTTTTAGCAGAAGGTATAGCAAGCTATATCAATGATAAAAAATCAAGCAAACGCTTGTGTTTGAAGTAGTTTGCTCTCGTAATAAATTTCAACTGCAAAATCCGGGTTCAAAATAATATAGACATCCTCCTGTCTCAGATTTTGAGAATTCACGCTATCTTTGAAAAGTAATATGATAGAAGTTCGTAATATTCAAAAATCTTTTGGCGACAAAAAAGTACTCGATGACGTTTCATGCGTCATGGAAAGTGGAAAAGTCAACCTCATCATAGGTGCAAGTGGTAGCGGCAAAACGGTATTGATTAAATGCATTGTAGGACTGATGGCACCCGAACAGGGAAATATATTATACGAAGGTGAAGACTTCACCGCCATGAGTGTCAAAGAAAAGAAAGAACTTCGTACCAAAATAGGTATGCTCTTTCAAGGCTCTGCCCTATTTGACAGCCTCACCGTGGAGCAAAACGTCATGTTTCCACTTGATATGTTTACCAACTACGATCTTAGTCTAAAAAAGAAACGAGTCAATGAAGTTCTTGCCAGAGTAAACCTAGTAGACAGCAATCATAAATTCCCCGCCGAGCTGAGCGGCGGAATGAAGAAACGGGTAGCCCTGGCAAGAGCTATCGTACTGAATCCCAAATACCTCTTCTGTGACGAACCCAACTCTGGCCTCGACCCACAAACCTCTTTAGTCATCGACAAGTTGATCGTAGAAATAACCAGAGAATACAAAATTACCACCATCATGAATACACATGATATGAACTCTGTAATGGAAAGTGGAGACCACATCGTGTATCTTCACAAAGGAAAAAAACAATGGGAAGGAAGCAATAAAGACATCATCTTCAGCAAAGATGAATACCTCAACAACTTCATATTTGCCTCAGACTTCCTTCAAGATGCCAAAAACATGCGTATGCTTCAACTTAAGCAAGGAGCAGAATACAAGCAATAGCACCCGCTGCATAACCCAGCAGAGCAGCAATCGAAATATTTTTTACATACCAAAAAAAACTGATTTTTTCGATACCCATCGCAGCTACTCCTGCCGCTGAACCTATTATTAAAATACTACCTCCCGTACCAGCACAATATGCCAAATAATTCCAAAAGAAATCGCCAGTAGGATAAGTTTTCAAATCATACATACCCTGTATAGCAGCCACTAGTGGTACATTATCAAATATCGACGACAACACGCCTATACCACTCAATATAGCTATGTCATTATTCACTTTCTCAGACAACCAGCCCGCCATATCCGTCAGTATACCTGCTGCCTGCAATGAACCCACCGCCAACAATATGCCCAAGAAAAACAGGATTGACGGCATATCTATCTTTTCCAGTGCCGAAAAAATCGTCGTTTCACTATTCGATACATTCTTATTTCTCTTATGCAAGGTCTCACTGATAAACCATAGAATACCTACCGACAACATCATACCCATAAATGGAGGCAAATGAGTGACCGTCTTGAAAATGGGCACAAAAATCAACAAACTAATGCCCGAATAAAAAATAACATTCCTATCAAAATCATTCGTATGATTATCTTTTTTAAACTCTATGGGTGTAAAATTTCCTTTTAACTTGGTCATCAAATACAAGAAAGGCACTGCAGTAGCCACGATGCTGGGTAGGATAATCGACTTGATAATACCTCCCGCAGTGATTTGATTGCCTATCCAAAGCATGGTAGTCGTCACATCACCAATGGGACTCCAAGCCCCACCTGCATTTGCAGCGATAATAATCATTCCTATCGTCACTAATCGATCCTTCTTATCAGGCAATATCTTCGTCACCAGCGAGGTCATTACAATAGCAGTAGTAAGATTATCCAGTAGCGCTGATAGTAGAAATGACAGAGCTGTAATGATTAACAGCAAGGTGCGCTTGTTGGTCGTTTTGATTTTATCAATGATGATCTGAAAACCATCATATAAATCAATCAACTCCACGATTGTCATTGCCCCTATCAAAAAAAACAGAATACCCGACACCTCGCCTATATGCTCATACAAATGATGATTCACCGCCTCCACATCATGCGAAGAAACAATATATGCCGTCCAGCAAAGCACCCCCGTAATGAGCGCAGATGCCGCCTTATCCAACTTGATTTGATGTTCAAACACAATCAACAAATACCCTACAATAAATATCCCTATAATAATTGCAACCATGGATGCAAATATACTAGAAATGTAATGACAAATAACCTTTAAAGCAATAGCACATAATAGTAACTCTCCTGATATACTCACTTATTCCCCTCCACGTATACCTCATATCTCATCACTATCATTCAAGCTCCTATCTTGCACCATCCCACTCAGAGGCCATCATTACAAGGCATGGTAATGATATGCCATAGAAGAAAATTCATACAAAACGCCCTTTACAGCAACACCTGCCTTTGGGAGCTCATCGCACTTCCTTACATCGACTACTTCGTGCTCTACGCTATATCTTCCGGCCTCTTGCTCCACACAGCCCCTCACACACTAGTCCGGAAGGATGCCGCTGCGATCACGGCTATTCT
>DAIUCL010000032.1:0-18887 GCA_036846185.1 Chitinophagaceae bacterium | reverse complement strand
TAATAATTGTATAAGAGATACTATAATAAATTTAATCCAACCACCACCCATCCAAATTAGTGGTATGACCATACTGAATGCTTCCTGTAATTTGGCGCCCACCGGAAGTATCACCATCAATGGCAATGGTGGTGTGCTTCCGTATAGCTATTCGCTCAATCTGGGTACTTACGGGCCATCAAATAGTTTTACCAACTTGGCCGCGGGTACATATACCGTAAGGATTCGAGACGCCAATAATTGTGTTAAAGACACCGTTGTTACGCTCAATAATAATGGCAACTTTTACATAACTTCTATTTCATTCAATATGCCCTCATGTTTTGGCTTAAGCAATGGTAGTATTAATTTTGGTGTGTCTGGTGGTGTAGCTCCTTATCAATATGCGATTAATGCCGGTTCATATGGCGGCTCTTCTACATTTAATGGATTAAGTGCAGGTTTTTATACCTTGCATGCTATCGACAATAGTGGTTGTATCCGCGATAGTGTAGTCTATCTCAGTCAGCCGATTCAAGTTGGATTTTCATCTATTAATCTTACTCCCGCTCTGTGTTACAATACCAATACCGGTTCTGCATCTGTACAAGGCACCGGAGGCACACCCTCCTATCAATATCGTATCGACAATGGACCTTTTATAGCTTCCGGATCATTTGTCAACCTGTCGCCGGGTACTCATACGCTTACTGTGCGAGATGCAAATAATTGTACCAAGGATACAGTTGTTACTATTTCTGAGCCATTGCCTGTGGGATTTGCTAATGTTACGGTCATCCCCCCGGGTTGTTTTAGCAATACAGGTGTTATTAGTGTTGGAGGTAGCGGTGGTGTGTCACCTTACACCTTCGCTATCAACAATGGCCCCTATTCATCTAATGGAGGCTTCCCCAATTTGCCTATTGGATCCTACACGGTTTATGTACAAGATGCTAATAATTGCATTTATGATACAATCATCACGATCAGTCTGCAACCTTTTGTGATAGTAACTTCTCTTAGCTATACCGCTTATTTGTGTCCCGGGGCAACGAATGGTTCTATTGCCGTCAGTGCTACGTCTATTTATTTTCCGGTTACCTACGCTCTCAATGCAGGTACACCACAGTTATCCGGAAACTTTTCCGGTCTCAGTGCGGGAATATACACCTTGCATATCGAGGATCAATTGGGTTGCTATACGGATACGATAGTCACTATACAGAATGCTCCACCTATTCAGATTAGTAGCACCATGCTACAGTCGCCCCTTTGTCACAATAGCAGCGATGGTACTATCACCATCTTTGCATCTGGTGGATTAGGCACCTTGCGTTACTCTGTCAATAATAGTCCCTACAGCTTATCCAATGTGTTTAATAATCTAAGTGCCGGTAGCTACACGCTACGTGTAAGAGACAGTATCAATTGTATCAAGGATACGATCGTCGTACTAACGGCTCCTCCATCCATAGGATTTTCATCCGTATTGCTCAATGGTCCATTCTGTACCACAGCCACTAACGGATCTATCAGTATCGTAGCCACAGGTGGCGTAGGGCCTTACTTATATGCGATCAATAATTCACTATTCACCACTGCCAATACATTTACAAATCTAATACAAGGTGCATACACTATTTATGTTCAAGATATGAATGGATGTATATACGATACGGTAGTTCAACTCAATGCCCTGCCATACATGAATTTTACCAATGTACAAGTACAAAACGTATCTTGCAAATTTGGTAATGATGGCTCTATATCATTAGTGGCTACACTAGGATTTGCACCATACCAATATAGTATTAATTCTATACCCAATGGTACCTCCGGAGTATTCAGTAATCTGGGCATTGGCACCTATACCATACAAGTCACCGATAATATAGGCTGCACCAAGGATACTATTATTACTATCACAGAACCTTTATTTCCTCTCAAGGTGTTGCCGCTTAGTATGCAGCCCAATATTTGCAAAGGCGACAGTGCAGGCTCTCTTACCGTTTCAGCCATTGGGGGAAATCCGCCCTATACCTATTCACTTGATGGCGTCAATTTTCAAGCATCTCCCACATTCACTGCATTACCGGCAGCAATATATACTATCACCGTGCGCGACCTAAGTAATTGTATTCACGATACCACTATGCAGGTCGAAGAGCCCCTAACATCAGTCCAACTTGTCAATATAGGAACTAAACATACCAGTTGCCTCGATGTCAACGATGGGTCTTTATTAATTACTACCCAATATGGAGTGCCACCTTTTCAGTTTTTTCTCAATGGCAATGCCGTAGGTGCAGATACCTTTTATAACAATCTCTCTCCGGGCGAATACATCATCGTGGTTATCGATTCGGTAGGCTGTACTTCTACCGGTAAGTACTTTATCAATCCATCCGAACGAAAACCTTATATCATCGTCGATAGTGTCAAGCACGTACTTTGTGCTGGCGACAATGATGCTTACATCTCCTGGCACGCCATTGACTGCTTCCCACCTTATCGATACTTTTTTAATGGCACTGCTTATGGTGCTACTGCAGAAGCAACTGGTATTACAAATGGTAGCTATTATATACAAGTCCTAGATACCATTGGTTGCTACAACGATACCCTTGTCCATATCGTGCCCGGCAATATAATTGAAGTAGATGTAACTGTAACAGATGCCTCCTGCACAGGGCTTGGCGACGATGGCAAAGCCATAGCAAATGTGCTCGGTGGTGTAGCGCCTTTCTCCTATTGGTGGAGTATTACCTCCTCTCAATCGCCTCAAGTAAGCAGATTACCTTATGGTAAACATTGGGCTTATGTCAAAGATGCACTAGGTTGTCAAGATTCTACCGAATTTGAAGTCGCATTTGATCCCTGTTGCAAAGTCTCATTACCCAATGCATTTACCCCCAATGGCGATTATGTCAATGATGTATTTCGTATCATCAGCTACGGACAAATAGAACTAGTATCCATGGAGATATATAATCGCTGGGGTAATTTAGTTTTCAAAACATCCGATATCATGCAAGGATGGGATGGAACCTACCTAGGTAAAGATGCAGACCTAGCCACCTATTTTTACCAGATACGATACAAATGTCCCTTGAGCAACGAGATATTGTTACTCAAAGGCGATGTAATATTATTGAGATAGTAATTCACACTGTTATTCTAATGTCCGATATCAAGTTAATAAAGAAACCGATTACGAGACAATTGTATAATTCATTACCCCCCAAAGTATAATAAAGAAAATGGGCGGCAAACACGCTATTCGCTACAAGTCCTCGTGAGCGAGCCCAGTGCTGCACAGTCGTGGAGGTGGCTTCGTCCCTCCGCCCCTCCACTCCTTGCATCACTAAGCTCGCTCACTGTGGGCTTTTCGCTACTATCGTTGCCGCAGCGATTCTTACATACTATCCATTGATACAATAAGGTGATTAATGACACAGATCAGCCATAATACTAATCAGCCACTATAGATGCAAATAATAAGGCTGGAATAGATCATATACCTCTGGCGTATATCGGTTCTCATAATCACGAATACAAAGAGATCGCTCTTTATAATCGCGGTTACTATTTTTTGAAATACAATACACACAATGCGATATCGGATGCCTTTCGCTATGTCTGATATAGATTACTTCTGAAATGTAAAATGAAAAGGATGAAAAAATTCGCCTATTATCATGATCTTGTAAGTATGGAAACAAAAGCCAACACACACCCTCACTCTGAAGAAGTCGATGACAAGCTTCCAATAAATCCGCCTTACGCAAGCTAGCATCATGCCAAGCCATATTTTTCGCAAGCTCCTTTGCTTTCAGTTGATTCTCAAAAAAAGGAGGGTTAGTAAGAATGAGGTCAAATGTTTGCGAAGGGAAATAAGAACAAATATCTCCATATATTGTTTCGATACGACTGGCGAAAGGAGAGTCATCAACGTTTTTTTTTAACGTGACAAAGGTATCTTGATTTACTTCTATCGCTACTACAGAAGCACTGGTTTTTTGCGCAATCATCAAACTCAATACACCTGTGCCCGCACCAATATCCAGTATGTTCGAAGCCATTGAAGGATTGACTAAAGCAGCAAACAAACAAGCTATTTCAGTAACCTTCATGGCACATTTACCCTGTTGAATACTGAATTGCTTAAAATGAAAAGGAGCAGACATTTAAAATCTTATTTCTTAATCATTATATAGTCAAGTTCCCGACTTCGAATTATCTGATTTAGAGTTTTAATATCTTTTTCTACTAAATTTTTAAATGAGTTTAACTGAAGGTCAGTGAGTTTTTGAATATCGTCAAAGGCCTCACGTACCGAAAGTGTAGGAGCTGTGTGTTGATTGGCTGCATTGAAAATACCCGACAATTTATCATTCAGCCGAATAGGATAATTCAATACGTCCTGCCCACTTTTAGCTTTAGTTTGATATAGATTACTTTCAATATCTTCCATTTTGGCAAGCACAAACTTTACATTACTATCCACATAAGTATAGTCCTCCGGTTTCATTTTTTCTTTTAGTTCAGTTAACTGTAATCTGAGCAAACGAATTGATTTAATACACTCTTGAGTCTCCTCAAACTTATTGCGAACGGAGGTCAAAAAATCAAATTGTTCTACATAATCAGTCACAGAAGTAGTATAATTTGGGTCATTCAAAATATTGAATTTTTTAGTAATAGAATCAGTAGGCGTCACCAGCGCTAATGAATATTCACCCGGAGGTACTTTGAAATCCCGAATTGTACCATTCCACATTATCATCCCCTCTATAGGTTCTACGCCTTTTACCATTGTATTCCACGACCAAAGATTCATACCTTTATCTGCGGGTAATTTATCTTTTTTGTCGCCACTGTTCGTATATGTTCTAAGAATTTTATTTGAAGTGCTCAAGATATGAATACGAAGTTTGTCCGACTCCTTCCATTCCGGAAGCCAATATTGAATCCGAACTCCGGTGTGTGGATTTAATCCTTCATTTTTAGGATTGTCTTGTCTATAACCTTCTGTTCTGTAACTTAATCCGGGATCGAATAGATGTATTTTCTGTAAATCTAAATCAGTATGAATGATTTCTCGGATGAATGATAAATGGTCTAACACCCAAAAAGAGCGACCTTGAGTTGCTACAATCAAATCATCATTTTTTATAGCTAGGTCAGTGATTGGCACTATAGGTAAATTTAATTGGAAGGATTGCCATAGAGCACCTTCATTGGTGCTAATGTATAAGCCTTGTTCTGTACCTGCATATAATATATTCGGATCTTTGGGGTCTATACGAAGGCAACGTGTAAAATGGTCAGAAGCTATACCTTTAGTGATTAACTTCCATGATCGTCCAAAGTCAGTAGTTTTATAAATATAGGGAGTATTATCATCGAGTTTGTAGCGAGTGCCTACTACATAACAAATTGATGGATCAGTAGGGTGAGGTTCAATACAGTTGATCATCATCCAATCGGGCATTTTATGAGGGCTCACATTACTCCAGCTAGTTCCCCCGTTTCGAGATACATGGATGAGTCCATCATCGCTTCCGCACCACAGCAAATCTTTTTCAGCAGGACTTTCTGCAGCAGCAAATATTGTGCAGTAATACTCTACACTAGTATTGTCTTTAGCTATCGGCCCACCACTGGGAGCTTGTTTAGATTTGTCATTCGTGGTAAGGTCAGGAGATATAGCTTTCCAGGATTGACCCTCATTCTCTGTGACAAATAGTTTATTTCCAGCTGCATAAAGTCTCTTTGGATTGTGAGGAGAAAAGAAAATTGGAAAGTTCCATTGAAAACGATATTTTAGAGAATCAGCTCCTTCACCAATTGGGCTCACAGGATACACACTTACCGTTCTGTTTTCTCCGGTGCGATGATTGAGACGAGAGAGGTAGCCTCCATAGTTTCCACCATATACAATATCAGGGTCAGAAGGGTCAGAGACTATATGTCCACTTTCAAAACCCGCACTCACATTCCAGTCATGCTGACCTATGCTCCCATGTTTGCTTCTGCTTTTGATACGAACACTCGTATTGTCCTGCTGGCAACCTAATATATGATAAGGGAAATGATTATCAGTAGTGACTCGATAAAATTGTCCTGTAGCTTGATTTAAATACGTACTCCAATTTTGTCCGCCATCAAAACTTATTTGTGCACCACCGTCATTCGCAATGATCATACGATTAGGATCTTCAGGGTCTATCCACATATTGTGATGATCAACGTGCGGAGTTCGTATAGTTTGAAGTGTTTTACCACCGTCTATACTTTTATATAATTCTACATTGTGTATGTATACGATGTTTTCATTTTTGGGGTCTGCAAATACCTTATTGAAATACCATCCTCTTTGTCTTATTTTACTTTCATCATTTTGTTTTGTCCATGATTTTCCGGCATCAATACTTTTATAAAGACCTCCTTTTTTGCTCTCAACTATAGCATAGAGAATATCTGTATTAGAAGGAGCAATGCTTATTCCTAT
Source organism: Chitinophagaceae bacterium (assembly GCA_036846185.1). GTDB lineage: Bacteria > Bacteroidota > Bacteroidia > Chitinophagales > Chitinophagaceae > OLB11. The sequence goes on along the minus strand of DAIUCL010000032.1, from coordinate 12,394 downwards.
GTTGCCCAGTGTATCATTCGGAAATCCTTTATTAGAAGATATTTTTTCCCAATTATCTCCGCCATTATTGCTTTTCCATAGACCACTTCCACTGCCACCACTCTCCATACTATAAGGAGTGCGAAGTACTTGCCAGCTACTGGTATATAATATTTCAGGATTAGCAGGATCCATAGCCATATCAATACAGCCGGTATATTCGTCTATATATAGTATTTTGTTCCATGTTTTCCCACCATTGATGGTCTTGAAAACACCTCTTTCTGTATTAGAACCAAATAAGTGACCGGTAGCTGTGCAATATACGATGTCAGGGTTTTTGGGGTGAAATATGATTTTGGTTATGTGGCGAGTATCTCCAAGTCCCACCCATTGCCAGGTTTTTCCTCCATCGGTAGATTTGTACATGCCTTTTCCTTCGCTTACATTGCCTCGCAATGTATTTTCACCGGTACCTACATAAATCAATAAGGGATCTAGTGGACACACTTCAACGGCTCCTATGCTACCGCCAAAATAACCATCACTTATATTTACCCAGTTGTTGCCTCCATCACGTGTACGCCATACGCCACCGCCAGTTGTCCCCATATAAAACGTTTGTTTATTTTTGTAATCTCCACATACACCACTTGCACGTCCACCTCTAAATGGGCCTATGGATCTGAATTGGTAATGAGAGAATAGATTGGTGTCGACAGACGATAAAGATTGCGCAGAAGTATAGAATATATGCAACGAAAAAATATATGTCAGAATGTATTTCATGAGGTGAAAATACTATAATCTGCTGATAGTTAGAATGTTTGTGCAAAATGATACAGGGGGCGACAAAATGAAAGTGTGAGGAATAATAATATAAAGCATATTTAACATGAGATATTCAATTGGGATTTTCTGTTTTTATTGAAATCTTAGATAAAAGAAGGATATTGAATTGGAAAAATATTTGAATGTACTTTCGCAGCATGATAAAATTTGAGAAGTTTCAATTAGGTAATGGGTTGCGTGTTATTGTTCACACTGATCGTACTACCCCAATGGTCGCAGTCAATGTATTGTATAATGTAGGTGCCAGAGATGAGGATGGAGACAAAACAGGTTTTGCTCATTTGTTTGAACATTTAATGTTTGGTGGCTCTGCCAACATACCCGATTATGACGAACCTCTACAAATGGCAGGTGGAGAAAACAATGCGTATACAACAAATGATATTACTAATTACTATATTCAACTCCCTTCTCAGAATATTGAAACCGCTTTTTGGTTAGAAAGCGACAGAATGAATGAGTTGGCTTTTAGTATAAAAAGTTTGGATGTTCAAAAAAAAGTTGTTTGTGAGGAGTTTAAGGAGCATTATATCAATAAGCCTTATGGCGATGTGTGGAAGTATATGCGTGAGCTTTGTTATACCAAGCATCCTTACCGCTGGATGACCATAGGCAAAGAATTATCGCATATTGAACAAGCTTCACTCGATGATGTAAAAGCTTTTTTTTATAAGTACTACAGGCCATCGAATGCCGTGTTATGCGTAGCAGGTAATGTGAGTTATGATGAGGTGGTGCGACTGGCAGAAAAATGGTTTGGCTCCATTCCATCCGGAAATATTTATCTGCGTAATCTACCCAAAGAACCTATTCAGAAAGAGGCTCGTTTCTTGCAGATGGAGAGAGATGTGCCGGTATCATTGGTAATTAAAGCCTACCCAATAGCTGATAGAATGAGTCAGGACTATTATGTAGCAGATTTGATCACTGAAATATTATCGGGTGGTCAGTCGTCACGATTGCATCAACGTTTGGTAAAAGAGCAAATGCTTTTTTCGCAAATCGACTGCTATCATACCGGTAGTGTTGAAAATGGACTACTAGTGATTGAGGGAAAAGTGCTACCTACTATACGTCCTGAGCAAGCAGATGCTGCTATCGTGAAGGAGTTGGAGGAGGTAATGAGTGTGAGAGTAAGTGAAAAAGAACTTGAAAAAGTAAAAAATAAGGTAGAGAGTATGTTGGCTTTTGAAGATTTGAATTTGCTAAATAGGGCAAATAATTTGGCTTTTTATGAACTATTGGGTGATGCATCGTTGATGAATCAAGAATTTGCAAATTATGATAAAGTAAGTGCCGATGACATTATGCATTATGGCGCAAAAATACTACATCCTAGTAACAGCAATACAATGTATTATCTAAGTAAGAGCGCAAGTGCTACATAATTATTGCGGTAGCTAGCCTGTTATGTTGTGTGTACTTGACTATTATTGAGCTATCCAGAATTCCGGATTTACTTTTGAGGAGCTACCATTAGCACCTACTTTCCATACTTGAAAGTTGATTTGTGTATTTCCTTCTTCGTCTGTATGAACGACGCCAATCGTCTGTTTGATACTTACTTTGGTGCCTTTACTTACTAGTACTTTTTCTAGTTTGGCATATACGGTAAAATAGGAGCCATGATTGATGACTACATTTTGCCATTGGGTACCCGGTATACTGATGATAGAGGCTACTTCACCTGCAAAAACAGCTCTAGCTTTGGCACCTCTGCTTGTTTTGATATCTATGCCATAGTTTTCTGTGGTGATATTAAACAAAGGATGTTTGTTTTTGCCAAATCGCTCTACAATAAACCCTTTTTCTACTGGCCAGGGAAGTTTACCTTTGCTTAGTTCGAAGTTGTTGGCAATTTCACGTTCTTCGGGTGTTAAAGAGAATTTGTAATCATCTTTTTCGAATGTTTTGCCGCTTGATTTGCCACTATTAGAGTTAGAGGATGCTTCGCTTGTATTGACTTTAGAAGCCGCTGCTGCATTGAGTGCTGCCAAAGTTGCTTCTTTTTCTTTTTGTGCTAAGTCTGGTATGTATCTTGGGTTGTAATAGGTTGTAGATTGTGATGCTCTGGCTTGTTCGCGTTCGCTAGCTTTTTTTTCTTCGATGAGTCTGCGTTGTTCTTCTTCTTGTCTTTGTTTTTGTGCTACTAGTTCACGTTGTTTATCCTCGGCGAGTCGTCTTTGTTCGGCTAGTAGTTTTTGTCTTTTTTCTTGTTCATCTCTTTCGCGTGCAAGGGCCAGTTGTTGTTCTTCTTGTCGTTTACGTTCGAGTGCTAGTTGTCTTTCTTTATCTTTGCGTTGTTCGGCAGCCATAGCAGCAGCTTTTCGTTCTGCTTCTTCTCTACGTTCTTTTTCGATGGCGAGGAGGCGTTCTTTTTCTTCTCGATCTTTTCTTTCTTGCGCTAATTTTCGTTCAAGTTCTTCTCGTTTTTCTTTTTCTATGAGTGCTTGTTTTTCTTTTTCTTCTTGTTGTTTTTTAGCTAATGCAAGTTGTTTTTGTTTTTCTTCCTGTTGTTGTTTTTCGTAGGCAAGTTTTCGTTCAAATTCTTCTCTTCTTTTTTTCTCTGCGGCAGCATCTTGTTCCGCACGTTTTTGTTGAGCAATTTTTAGGTCTTGTTCTGCTTTTAGTTTTCTCAGTCTGTCTTGTTCCATGCGCTCTTCCATGGCTCGTTTTTGGGCAAGTTGGATTTCTCGTTGTATGGCGGCAGCGATGGCTTTGTTGAGAGATTCGGCTACTTTTTTCTTTTGGTTAAGATCGGCCATTAATTCTTTTTCTTTGCCTTTTAGTTCGGATACTACTTTGTCTTTTTCTGTAGTTTCGGCTTTTAATAGTAAGCTTTGTTGCTCTTGTGTTTGTAACACTTGATCTTTTTTAACTTTTTCTTGGTTGAGAATGGATATTTTATTGTTAAGTTGTTTGGTGGTGTTTACGATTTTGTCTGCTTGTTCTGCTCTGTAGTTTCGGTATTGTTTTACGTAGCCTAATCGTCGAACGGCATCATTGAAGGAGGTGGAGGAGAATAAGAAGACTATCATGTCTGATGATGTTTTGTGCTTATAGGTATAGCGCACCATTTCGGCATATTGTTTTTTTAGGGTGTCAAGCTGTTGTTTTTTGATGTTTATATCTTTGCTTGTGTGCTCGATATTGTTTTCGATATATTTTATTTCGTTATTGATGTTGTTGATAAGTGATTCACGTGCTGCCAATTTTGATTGGAGTGCTTGGAGTTGGGATAGTGTTGCTTTTTTGTCTTTTTGGAGTTCTTGTAGCTCGTTTTGGGTTCTTTTTATTTCATCCAAAATGGAGCTTCTTTGCAACTCTAGTTGCTCTCTGTTGATACTTTTGGCTTGTTCTTTGTTGGCAGAGGTTGGTGTAGGATTTGGGTTGGTCTTAGTGTTTGGTTTTGCTGTTTTTTTTGTTGTTTGTAAGGGTTGATTTGCTTTATTGTTACTGGGTTTGGTTATAGTTTTTTTAGTAGTAGAGGTATTTTGTTTACTGCTTTTTGTAGTATTATTCTTTTTTTGCGCATAAGCGTTATGCATGCTAAGGCAAATTAGGACTATCAGGATGAGAGAAGTATAATATTGTCGCACTTTAGCAAAAATAGTAGTTTGGTAATGATTTTTTGTGAAAATTATGTTTGTCTTTAAAAAGAATATGAGAGTGCTAATTATAGGTGTTTTGAACGGATGCTAATTGGTTGGCGGTTTGAATGCTAGATTTTGTATGTAGATGTTTTTTCGACTGATTAGTTGCGTGAAGGATGTGTAGGGCACGAGCCTCCGGCGAAGTGGTCGGAGGCCTTTGGCAGACGACGGCACCCCGAAGCAGCCTGACCCTTTTTGCCCCTGTATTTTTTGGGGCAAATAGGGGCACGCCCTAGTCCTAATTATAATTTTGTAAAATATTTTTTCGATATCGAAAAGTTTGCGTTCTTTTGAACTAGATAGATAACTATGAGGCCTTATTTGGTAAAAACACCACGCTTACTAAAAGCGCTTTATACGCAAAGTATTTGGCACATCAATGATCATGCAAATAGTGTGTATGTGACTTTTGATGATGGCCCTCATCGGGAGGTGACTCCTTTTGTGCTAGATACATTGAAGGCGTATCATGCAAAGGCAACTTTCTTTTGTATTGGCAAGAATGTGATTGAGAATGAGGATGTGTATAGGCGAATATTGGAGGATGGACACTCTGTAGGGAATCATACCTTTGATCATTTGAATGGGTGGAAGACGAATAATATACAGTATTTTAGAAGTATTAGACAGGCGTCGTTGTGTATTAAATCAACGATGTTCAGACCCCCTTATGGACGGATTTCGTATTCTCAGGCTTTGGGTTTGCAGCGGATGAATCCTTCTATGAAGATTATTATGTGGGATGTGCTGAGTGGTGATTTTGATGTGTCACTTTCGCCGGAGGCTTGCTTGCAAAATGTGATGGAATCAACGCAGCCTGGTAGTATAATCGTGTTTCATGATAGTGCAAAGGCTAGAGAGCGTTTGGAGTACGCTTTGCCTCGTTTTTTGGCATTTTGCAAGGAGAGGGGATGGAATATGAAAAGGTTGCATTTTTCTAATGGTAGTTGATTTAAGGGTATTTTGGCGAAGGATTGAAAACAATTTCTTTACTTGCATCGTTATTTAATGCATAGTTTATACTGATGATCTGCGTTCGCCATTTTTGTTTGTGCATTGTATTCTTGATGAGTGTCAAGAGTATGAGTGCTCAGCGTGGTATAAATGACTCCATACGAACGGGTGTGTATGTGGAAGGGTTGGATACTTTTCCGATGATTATATTGAGAGAGGCGTATATTTATGATAAGATGCCGAAGTGGCTGGCAAAGCAATTGAGAGAGAAAAGGAGACGAGATGAGCTAAAAAATAGATTGCGACATAATGTATATGTAACCTATCCTTATGCCATTGCAGCATCGTATATATTGCAGGATGTAGATTCGGTATTGAATAGTATGCATAGCAGAGTAGCCAAAAAGCAATTTAAGGAGCGAAAAGAGAAGGAGTTGAATAAGAGGTTTAAAAATGAATTGCAAGAGCTGACAATACAGCAGGGGCAAGTGCTGGTGAAACTGATTGCTAGGCAAACGGGTAAACCATGTTATGAAATAGTGAGAGAGTTGAAAGGGGGCTTTAACGCTACGTTATGGCAGGGGGTTGCGTTGTTGTTTAGTAATAATTTGAAAAATAGCTATGATCCGGATTATGAGGATGTGGATATTGAGATCATTGTTCGGGAGATTGAAGCTAGTGGTCGCTTTGAGAGGGTGAAATAATTTCAACTTATTCTCGATTTTTTACGTCTTGTGTTTGAATGGTGTTCATTTTTTTTGAAATGGCTTGTTCCTTTTCAGAAAAATCTGAGTATATTCAACCTTTGAATAATTAAAGTACAAACTATGAGAGCGAAACTTATTTTAATTGTTGTTGTTTTTTTTATATCAGGCATTCAGAATTTGTATGCGCAGCTGCCCAACTGTGCTGGTATAGACTCTACTTATGTGTTTGCTCATCAGGGTAATAATATCATGGCGTATGATCCTGCTCAACCCCTTTCGGCTACCAACCCTTGGGTCTATCTTGCGGGTATGGGAGGTGGAGGAGGGCTTGCTATAGCTCACAATTTGAATGGTGGTACTCCTTCGCCTGCTTTTTATACTTCTATTAGCGGTAATTTTCATTATCATGATGGTACTATGTGGGTTAATACGGGACATGCCGCTCAAGCGGTAAATCCTGGCGGTGGCATTAATTACATTTTTAATAAAAATGGTGGAAATGGTCAAATATTTCGATATGATGGAACTGCAGCGGCCACTTTGATTACTACAGTCGCTCCCGGATCAGGACCTTATGACTTGGCGGTAGACGCACAAGATAATTTTTATCATTTATACACCTCTACCAGCCCGGGATGGGTGATTCGGTATGATCCTAATGGGGTGGCATTGGATAGTGTAATCGTCACAGGTAACCCTATTCAGAATGCTGGGGGAGGATTTGCGATGATTGGCAATACTGTTTTTGCTGTTTTTAATACTAATCCTAGTTTGTATAGTGGTGTGATAGTGGGCAATACGGTCAATCTAACTCCCATAGGTAATATGGCAGCATCCGATCTTGCTACTTGTCCTTCTATGGCCAATTTTACTCCCCCTGTACCTCCTGAGGCAGCTTTTATCATGAGCCACGATACGATATGTACAGGGGAGTGTATTACACTCACAGATACTTCGATGAATAATCCTACATCTTGGACGTGGACCATACCCGGCGGGTCTCCGGCGAGTTCAATATTGCCTAGCCCCGGTACAGTATGCTTCAATACAGCTGGGGTATATACAATTCAATTGGTTGTATCGAATATTGCCGGTGCAGACACTGCTACTAAAATATTGGTGGTGAATCAAACCCCTTCGGCATCGATCAGTGGCGACACGGTATTGTGCAGAGGAGAAAGTACTACCTTGGACGCAAGTCCCGCTGGAATGAGTTATTTGTGGACTACCAGTAGTACTGCTCAATCAATCACCTTATTTCCTCAGAGCAGCCAGTCTTACAGTGTAGTGGTCACGGATAATGGTTGTTCTGACACTGCTGCTATTTTTGTTCATGTAGATATTCTCGATCCATTGCAAATTACCGGGGATACGGTATTGTGTATAGGTGAAAGTACTACTTTGAGTGTTATGCCCAATACTGCTTCGCAATATATGTGGAGTAATAGTATGAATACGCCACAAATAACAGTGACACCCAATGTAACAACTCGCTACACCGTAATCGTAATGGAAGGTGTATGTGTGGATACGGCCTCCGTAGAAGTGGGAGTGTATCCTTATCCTTTTATCAATATGACTCCTACACTTACCAACTGTGATATCCCTAATGGAACTATCTCTGTACAAGTCAATAGTGGTAGTCCTGCATTTACTTACCAGTGGAGCAATGGGTCTACTGATTCAGTAGCTACTGGACTAGGTGTAGGGCAGTATAATGTGACTGTTCTTGATTCTAAAGGTTGTAGTGCTAGTGGCAGTGCTGAGGTATTGATGCATCCTAAGCCCATATTGACAGTGTCTCCCGATACGGTGTACATTAAGTTGGGAGAGACAGTGCAACTCTTTGCTACCGGTACAGATTATTATTATTGGAATCCTAATAGGAATTTGGATTGTTTCGATTGTCCAAATCCTTTAGCTACACCGGAGAAAGATGTTGTTTACTGTGTGGAAGGAACTACTGTTTTTGGTTGCAAAGACACACAATGCGTAGTAGTGAATGTGGAGCCTGTGTGTGATGATTACTTTGTGCCAAGTGCTTTTTCGCCTAATGGAGATGGTCTGAATGACTTCTTCTTTGTTAAGGGACGTTGTGTTGTTTTTTATGACATGTTGATTGTGAATAGGTGGGGGCAAGTGGTGTTTAGCTCCAATAATTCAGATTCTAAATGGGATGGTACCTTCAAAGGAGTGCCTCAAAGTTCGGATGTATATTTTTATGTAACTAATGTGCAATTGTTGGATGGCAAACGAATCACTTTGAAAGGTGATTTAACATTGATGCGCTAGTAAATATCGAATATCTCATGTAATGATTGGTCTATTTCATGTTTAATGTTGTATTTGACCACTTGTGCATTAGAGCTACTATTTATTTTCGATTCTTATTGTAGAATGGTAGGCTATCCTTGAGTATTTTGTATCAATTGTATGTCGATAAGTGTTGGTAGTATAATTTTTCTTTTCGATTAGATAGTTACTGCTAAAATTAGTATTGGAAAGTCCGGGAAATATCATGTAATGCGTTTTTCTGAAATAAAAAACCGAGGATGTCCTCGGTTTTTATTTATTTCTTACATAATGATTAAAGACTAACGCTATCATTCAGTTCGCTGTCGACTAACACTCGTCCGCAGTGTTCGCACACGATCATTTTTTTACGAAGACGAATTTCTGACTGGCGCTGTGGGGGAATCACATTGAAACAGCCACCGCAAGAATCGCGCTCTACAGGTACTACGGCCAGACCATTTCTAAAGTTACTACGTATTTTATCATAAGAAAGAAGCAGTCGGGCATCTACGGCAGAAGCGGCCTGATTACGCTTGATCAGCAAGTTTTCTTCTTCTTTTTGAGTTTCTTCACTAATTTTTTGTAGTTCGGTAGATTTAAGCGACAGAAGTTCTTTCTTTTCTTCAATTTGTTTGAAGATTATTTCTTTTTTGTCATTGAGCTCTGCTTTGTCGATGTTAGCGTCTTTGATTTTTTTGTCGCAAGCTTTGATTTCGAGTTCTTGAAGCTCCATTTCTTTGTTTATGGCTTCAAATTCCCGGCTATTTTTGACATTATTTTGCTGTTTTTCGTACTTTTTAAGTAGTTCTCTGGCTTCAGCCTGGATATTCTGTTTTGCACGAATATCAGCATCTATTTCCTCAATTTCAGCATCAATATTGCTAATACGAGTGTTGAATCCTACGATTTCATCTTCCAAATCTTTTACTTCCATGGGCAATTCGCCACGAAGTTTGTTGATTTCATCAATTTTGGAATCGATTTTCTGCAAGGTGCAGATGGAAATAAGTTTTTCCTGTACTGAAAATTCTTTTATGGCAGCCATATGCGTTAATAATAGTTAATCGGATTGGTATTTACCGATGTTAAACGGACGGCAAAATTAGGAAATTTTTTCGATACTATATCATAAAATATTTCTCCAGTAAATTGTTCGCTCTCATAATGGCCTATATCTGCTATCAATATTTGGCCTTCGGCATCAAAAAATTCATGATATTTCATGTCGGCAGTTATAAAAGCGTCTGCTTGAGCAGCGATAGCATTGGGTAGCAAAAAACTACCTGAGCCGCCACAGAGGGCTATTTTTTGAATAAGCTTGTTTTTCAGTGCGGTATGTCGAATTACTTTGGTATTCATGTGTTTCTTAACATGATCTAAAAAGTGATGTTCATCGACCGAATCAGACAGATCCCCAATGATACCGGCCCCTATATATGGGTTTGTATTTTGAAGCGAAACAATTCCATATGCAATTTCTTCATAAGGGTGTGCTTGATGCATAGCCTTTATTACAGCTTTTTCAGTATGAGCAGGCACTACTACCTCTATTTTTTCTTCTTGAGCAGACTCACGTACTCCCACTTGACCGCTATATGGATTAGCTCCGGTATTGGGTCGGTATGTGCCTTGGCCCGATAGGCTGAAGCTGCATTGGTCATAGTCGCCCAGCTGCCCGGCACCTGCCTGCCAAAGTGCTTCACGTAAAGATTCGGCATGGCTTGCCGGTACATAGACATATAGCTGCTTCAGTGTCGTTGACTTGGGCATTAATATACGTATATTTTGCAAGCCTAGTTTATGAGCAATTCTTTGATTTACACCCCGATATACATTGTCGAGGTTGGTATGTGCAGCATAGATAGCGATATCATATTTGATGGCTTTTATCAGTACTCGTTCCACATAATTTTTTCCATTCAGGGATTTTATGCCGCTAAATAGAATCGGATGATGACTTACAATCAAATTGTAGCCCAGTTTGATGGCTTCTTCTATAACTTCTTCTGTACAGTCTAGACTGATGAGTATGCCTCTCACTACCTGCTTCGTATTGCCTACTATCAGTCGGCTATTATCATAACCTTCCTGATAACAAGGCGGGGCATATTGCTCAATGGCTTCTATGATCTCTTTTACAACAGGCATATCATACGTTGAATCACAAATGTAGCGTATAAATCAACATTTACATATCCGATAATGAATTTTATGGTAGTTTGTGCCACTATGGTTTGCAAACTAGAAATGTATAATATAATTTAGAGCAAAATATCAACATATGAAGCATGTATTTATCCTTATACTTTTCTTAAGTATAGGCACACGCACTAAAGCCCAAACGATCTGTAATGCAGCCGGGAATACCATCATTTACACCAATTATGATGGTGGAGTGCTCAATATCAATGTAGATGTCAATATTCCTAATCTGCGAATAGGAGTGGTTTCTTACGAAGCTGTTACTATTAATCTGAGTGGCCCCTTTGTCAACAATGTAGTATACGTTCAGTATGCAGGCTACAACTCTCCCAACAATTCCAACTGCGCACAAGCAGTGCAAACCACCAGTATCAATGGTGCGCCTGCAAGCGCCATGACCGGTATATCTACTTTAGCACCATCTATTGTGAGCAATCCGAATGGATATCCCTTTATTGTATGCGGCTACTCCTGCGAAACCAATACGTATCAAGGTGGGTGCAATACCGTCGATCAGATTGAAGCCTATTATTCTGTAGTATTTACCGGTATGATTCTCTATTCGCACCGTGTGCAATATGGCTGTTGGAGTGGTACACAGAATGTGTCTAATGGAGGTAATTGCTGCCTTACGCCGGCGGTGTCACTTGCGTTGAGTACATCCGTTGTTCAGCCTAGCTGCCACAATACATGCAATGGTTCTGCCACAGCCACCGTCACCGGAGGCCAATCGCCATACAGTTTTCAATGGACCGTTGGGCCGGCCACGGCCACTTACAGTAATTTGTGTCCTGCTACTTATACTGTGGTCGTCACGGATGCCAACAATGCAACGGCATCCGCTACCGTGCAGATTGTTAATCCGCCTATGCTACTTACAAGTCATACACAAAGCGCTTGCAACTCATACGTATTCAATGGAGCCACCCTCACGCAGAGTGGTCAGTACTCCGATACGCTCAATAGTGCCTCCGGATGTGATAGTGTAGTAAACCTCAATCTAAGCATCCAAACCATAGATACTGCCGTCGCAGTGAGTGGAAACACGCTCACGGCGCAAGCCGCGGGAGCTAGCTACCAGTGGATCAATTGTGCTACCGGAATGCTGATTGCAGGAGCTACTTCGCAGTCCTACAGCGCTCCTGTATCAGGCACCTATGCAGTAGCCATATCGCAAAGTGGCTGTAGCGATACCTCTCGGTGTATCAATGTAATCGTACTTCATGCAAATGAATGGGAAGAGCAGCAACTATCAGTTTATCCTAATCCCGGAAGCGACAGGTTATATATAGATGGCGTGCCTCATCATGCCAAGTATCTCAAGTTGTATGATCCTACAGGTAGGCTAATCCAGACGTATACTATCCGCAATACGAGTCAAGCAAGTGTGGCTGTACAAGAGTTGAGTAGTGGTCACTATTATTTGGAGATAGATGGTGTATCAAAACGAATACGATTTGTAAAGCAATAATCGAGTAACCTAGAGAAGATCAAAGGCGTAGCAGCAATTATCGGAGGGGCTATCAGCATACAAGCTCGGTCATCTTCGATCCGTCCCCTACAGGGTACGCTATCGCTCCCGTGCTGCGGCCTGGGGGCCTTCGCACCGCCTCGTACCTCGGCGCCTTTCGGGCACGGCAGCCTCTGAGCAAAAGATGTTTGTTCGTCTTTTGGGCATCACTACTTATTCGTGCCCATCAATGATTATCCGTAAACCTACCACAACGTAAGCTGGTTACGTACTGGGCATGG
>DAIUCL010000031.1:0-19221 GCA_036846185.1 Chitinophagaceae bacterium | reverse complement strand
GTTTTTTTGTGATTTACATCCCAAAAATAACATAAAAAACGAAAATAATAATACAAGTATTTTTTTGTTATTATTTATCAGCATTTGTACAAATTTATAATCAAAGGTATGTAATTTTCCGCCATATTTTGTTCAATAATGTCAATATACTAGTGGCCCCTTTGGACTGGGGTTTGGGGCATGCTACACGCTGCATACCGGTAATAAGAAGCCTTATGCATCTAAATGCAAATGTCACTATTGCCGGTACTACTACTACCAATGCATTGCTCAAGGCAGAGTTTCCATCATTGAATTTTTTGATCTTACCGTCTTATACCGTCAGATACTCAAAACGTGCAAATCTATTTGCCTTTAAAATGCTATCCCGACTACCTTCGATTCTTCATGCCATTCGTCAGGAGCATCGATTACTCAGAGGATATATCGATCAATACAAATTCCACATTGTTCTTTCTGATAATAGATATGGGCTCTATTCTCCGCACACATTCAATATTTTGATTACGCATCAGATTTCATTGAAAGTCCCTGTTTTCTCTTCTCTTGTGAACCGTCAAGTGCGATCAATGATCGAGAAGTTTCATGAGTGCTGGGTGCCGGATGAGCCAGAAGTAGGGATGTCGGGTGAATTATCTCAGCATGATAATATTGTTATTCCCGTTTCTTATATGGGATTACTCAGTCGTTTTTCTACTATTTCTCAGATAACCCATATTAAACCAAACTATTCGATCGTCGCTATTATATCCGGCCCGGAACCTCAGCGTACTTTGCTGGAGCAAATACTAATAGCACAGTTGCAACATCATCCCAAGCCTTCACTCCTTATTAGAGGAATACCTGATGATACAAATATTCGTGCTCTTAATTCGAATCTGCATATTGTAGATCATCTGGATACATCACATATGTTTTCTGTCATTAAGAACTCTTCAGTAGTAATATCTCGTACCGGTTACACCACCCTAATGGATTTGTATGTACTTGGCAAAAAAGCGATATTAATTCCTACACCCGGTCAGTCAGAACAAGAATATTTAGGGCAATATCTTAAAGAAAAAAAATTATTTCATGTCGTCAGCCAACAGGAGTTTGATTTGAAAAAAGATCTCCCCCAATGCCTTCTCGCTTCGAATAATAACAAACAGAATTACCAAAACCTTTTATTGCCACATCTGCTCAATCATATCGTATCTTCATCCCCACATGAAAGTAACAATATTAGGTAATAGCTCAGCCCTACCTGCCTATGGTCGATTTCCAACCGCTCAGATAGTCAATATCGATGAGCAACTATTCTTAGTCGACTGTGGCGAAGGTACCCAAATTAGATTACAAGAATATGCTATCCGCAAAAATCGAATACATCATATTTTCATCAGTCATATGCATGGAAATCACTATTTTGGCTTGGTAGGACTTATTAGTAGCTTTTCTCTACTTGGCCGCCAGGCTGACTTGCACCTCTATGCTCCAGCCGAATTACAACCCATACTCTCTCTTCAGTTACCTTGGGAACTTGGATTTACATTGCATTTTCACCCGATCGAATTAGCATACAGAGGGGTATTGGTCGACACAGAGAAAATACAAATTAGTACTTTTCCTGTCTTTCATAGTATTCCTACTCAGGGCTTTCTCTTTGTCGAAAAAAAGCGCAAAAGGAAACTGCTTGACGAAAAACTTCGTGAATACGAAATACCTACCTATTTCTACAAACGACTCGCCGAAGGTGAAGACTATACCAATAAAGCTGGCGACACCATACCTAACGCACTACTGACCAAAGAGGGCGATACTCCCAAGTCCTATGCCTATTGTGCCGATACGATATATAATCCGGCTATCATAGACGATATTAGACATGTCAGTATGCTCTATCACGAAGCCACCTACCTCAGCGACAATCAAGACAAAGCAACCAGTCGATACCACTCCACAGCTGCACAAGCAGCTCACATAGCCCATGCCGCCAACGTAGGTAAACTCATCATAGGTCATTTCTCTTCCAAGTACAAAGATCTGGAACCATTTCTTACCGAAGCGCAGTCGTTTTTTTCGCCCACCTCTCTTGCCCTTGAAGGAAACGTATTTGACGTGTAGGAGTGAAAGATCGCATTCGCTATAATTGTTGATTCAAAACAAAAATTGTATTATCTTTGTAAAAAATTATACCATGAAAAAATCAACATTCAACAAAGGGATTTTATTATCCGCCGCTGCCGCATCTTTACTCTTCCTAAATGCTTGCGACAAAGCTCTCACTCTCGATCTCAACAAGGAATACGCAAATATCGATGTCGTATTGCCCTCACCTCAGCCGGCAGGTACTATCAATATCGATAAGGAAATAGAATCTGATATTGAATCATTGGCCAGTGCCAACAACTTTAATATCGACAAAATCGAAAGTGCCAAGGTAAAGTCCATCACCATCACTATCAATGATACGGATCCCAATCCCGTCACTACGGCTATCGTAGATCAAGCCAAACTATCGCTCAGTGCAGACAACATTGCAGTGTTAGAAATTGGCTCTCGTGGCAATAATCATACAAGTGCTACTCAAATCGATTTGGATGCTGCCAATGCCGATATCGCACCCTTTCTTAAATCTAACAAATTCAAAGTGATGGCTACCCTCACTACGAACGCACCCATCGATCATGATGTACCCTTAAATATCAAAATGGCTTGCACTTTCAAAGTACAACCTTTAAAATAAAGCCGTATTCAACACCTTCAAAAGCACCTTCTCATGAGGTGCTTTTTTTTTAATAATTTTTTGGGGCATGCACGGCTATTCGCTTGTACTCCTCGTCATAGAGTCTGTGTGCCTAGGGGTGCAGGTGGCTCTGTCTCCGCCGCCCCTGCACCACCTGCCACACTAGCCTCTATGCCTGTGGGGTACCGCTACTATCCGGCTGCCAATGGAAGAGTGTAGTACTATGGATGTTTATCGCCATGCCATAGTACATAGAATGATGGGGCATCATCATGCAAGCTACCCATAGCTCCATTTGATATCGACTTATGCCAATAGCACCGCGGCAACGATAGGAGCGAATAGCTTACAAATAAAAAACACACCAGATATACCTATTTCGACAATATCATGATAAAAATGTATCTAGCCCGAAGAGAATTTGCTGATGTGTTTCTTAGTCTCTATTAATAAATAGGTGAATAGCAACGATATGTTCTCGAAGTGGTCTCATAGATATTCGTAGATGAGCTACCTCATCCATTTCACAACCCTTCGAAGCCCCCTTTCACTATTTTACACCTTCTTGAGCCCCTACTTTACGATTCATAATTCAAAATCTGTAATTATTCAAGTTTTTGATTACTTTTGCAGTCGTTTTTATAAAAACATAGTAAAATTCTATATATATCATGGCCAAACGTGACGCTTATACCGCTCCTCGCAAAATAGTAGGAGCCACTACCGTAGAGGACAATATCCCTAGTGCCGAAGAGCAACTCAAAGGGGTAGAAAAATGGTACCAAAACAATAATAAAATAGTCAATAACATAGGTATAGCCGTCATAGCCGTTATACTAGGCTATTTTGCCTATGACAAATTTTACAAAGCACCACGCTTACAAAAAGCCAACGATGCTATCTTCAGAGCACAAACCTATTTCGGTATGGACTCGCTCCGATGGGCTTTAGATGGCGATGGCGACAAACTTGGTTTTGTAAAAATCATCGACAAATTTAGCGGTACCCCGGCTGCCAATTTATCCAAATACTATGCAGGTATCAGCTACCTCAAAATGGGCGATTATGCCAAAGCCGAAAAGTACTTAAAAGATTTTGACGCTAAAGGGACTATGATAGAAGTCGTAGCTAAAGGGTCGCTCGCCGATGCACAAATGGAACAAGGCAAAGTAGACGAAGCCATAAGCAATTACAAAAAAGCGACTGCCGATAATGACAATCTACTCCTTACACCGATCTACCTCGAACGCCTGGCGGTAGCCTACGAAATCAAAAACAACACTGCAGAAGCTATCAATGCTTACCGACGAATAAAAGAGCGTTTTCCGATGAGTCAGCAAGCGCGCGAAACAGATAAGTCTCTTGCACGTCTTGGCGACTACAAGCCTTAATCAGCTTTCACATGACAGACAACCATAATAAACAAATAATGAATGTCGACAACCTGCAAGTACCCTCTTCGCAGGTTGTTGTGTTTTATACCGAATGGAATCAGCACATTACAGAAGCTCTCTTAGCCGGAGCGAAGCTTGTGCTGGCAGACTTTCCGCACATAAAAGTCGAAGCCTACCAAGTACCTGGTGCAGTAGAGCTCACTCATGCAGTAGCCATGCACCATCGATACCGACCCGCCGATGCCTACATCGTATTTGGCTGTGTGATACGTGGCGAAACACCTCATTTTGATTATGTATGCCAGTCCGTCACACAAGGTATTAGCCAGCTCAATGTCCATTTGGATGCAGCCACTATATTCGGGGTGCTCACCGTGAATCATGAAGAGGAAGCCATAGCACGTATAGGCGGCGCTCACGGACACAAAGGGCAGGAAGCAGCAGTAGCTGCCCTGAAAATGCTACAATTAAAACATCAATTTTCGAAGTAAACCAACCCTTACTACCACGTATGAATGTACAGCTCTTTATCCCCTGCTTTATCGATCAGCTCTATCCACAAGTAGCTATGAATATGGTGAAAGTATTGGAAAAAGCAGGATGCAAAATTGCCTATAATCCGAATCAGACTTGCTGCGGGCAACCAGCTTATAATGCCGGATTTGTAGATGAGGCCAGAGTGGTAAGTGAGAAGTTTATCAATGACTTTTCGGGTAAAGATTATATCGTATCGCCCAGTGGGTCATGTACAGGCTATGTTCGTGCCAGCTTTGAAGAGCTGTTTGACAATACCTCTTGTCGCAACGATGCCCGTGCCGTAAAATCGAGAGTCTATGAGCTCAGTGAATTTCTGATAGATATTCTCAAAGTAGATTCATTAGGTGCATCGCTTGATGGAGTAGCCACTTATCACGATGCTTGTGGCGCTCTTCGCGAATGTGGAATCAAACAAGGACCCAGACAACTTCTATCAAAGGTAAAAGGCCTGGAGCTACGTGAAAATAAAGAGTGTGAAACCTGCTGCGGATTTGGAGGTACATTTGCTATCAAGTACGAGCCTATCTCCGTAGGCATGGCTATGACCAAAGTGAATAGTGCCTTAGAGCAGCAAGCCGATTATTTGATATCTACCGATATCTCATGCCTCATGCATATGGATGCTTATATCAAAAAAGCAGGCTTGCATATCAAAACGATGCATTTGGCAGATGTATTAGCGAGTGGTTGGTAAATATCATGGCTGGGCTGATTGAAATTTACAAATTTTTATTCCTTCAATACCAACGTGTTTAACTAAAGATCAAGTAAGCTTGTAAAGCCCAACATTTAGTAAAAACGACTATCCAGATGTCATGGCATCCGGATAGTCGCTTAATTTGCCCAATAGAGTGAGTGAATTATTTTTTGATGAGATTCTGAATTTTTTCTTTTCGATTCAGTGCCATCAACATCATCACAGGTACTATGATAAGAGTAATGATGGTAGCAAAACCAAGTCCAAAGATCATAGTCCAAGAAAGTGGCCCCCAGAAAGCGACACTATCTCCACCAAAATAGATATGAGGATTAAATTCGCTAAATAAGGTGGCGAAATCAATATTCAGTCCTACTGCCAGAGGAATAAGACCAAGCATAGTTGCCGTGGCAGTCAGCAATACAGGCGTCATACGAGTTTTGCCAGCCTCGAGAAGGGCCTCGCGAGGCGGAAGTCCTTCTTTGAGCTTGATATCGGCAAACTCAATAAGCAAAATACCATTTCGTACCACTATACCAGCGAGTGCCACGATACCGATACCGGTCATCACGATCACAAAATCCATATTGAAAATACCGATACCGAGCAGTACACCAATGATACTCAATACAATTTCGCTCATGATAATGATAGTACGACTGAATGAGTTGAACTGAGCGATTAGTATCAAAAAGATCAGAAGCATCGATATACCCATTGCGCTGGCAAGGAATGCACCGGTTTCTGCCTGCTCTTCTTGCTCTCCACCCATACGAATGCTAACTCCGGATGGTGGAAAAAATTGATTGATTTCTTGCTGCAGTTCTGTCACTACCTCATTGGGGTTGTAACCGTTTAAAACATTAGAAGACAAGGTGATGATGCGTTTTTCATCTTTACGCTTGATGCCACCATACGTATTGCCATAGTTAAGATCCACAAAGCTACCCAGCGGTACTTGTCTTATGGCACCACCCATCCCCATATCCCGGTAGGTGATTTGGATGTTTTTAACGACATCGATATTATTACGTTGATCGCTTTTGAGTCTCAAGGTAATAGGGTAGTCGTCGTTGGCATCTTTGAATCTTGATATTTCAGAGCCAAACATAGCCGTGCGCAGGTCTCCGGCGATTTGCCCCGTGCTGATACCCTCAATATTCATCCTTGATCGGCTGATATCAAAAACGATCTCAGGTTTGTTGGCTTGGAAGTCACTTTTAAGTTCTTCTACACCACCGATTTGTTTGTTATCCAGAAAACGTTTTAAACGCTTAGAGGTCGATATGAGAGTGTCAATATTTTCACCGGTTATTTCAATTACGATAGGCTTAGCCGTAGGAGGTCCATTGCTTTCTTTATCAACGGTAATTCTCGTTCCGGGAATATCCTTCACATTGGCTCTTATTTTGTCCAGCAGCTCTTGCGTACTTTTTCCCTTTCGGTCTGCAAATTTTACAAAAGAGACTGTTATTTTTCCTCTATTAGGGTAGTCGCCAATCTCGCCACTATTCTGATCGGTTGCACCCACTTTTACATTCGAAATTACTGAGGTTACTAAAGGATTTGTTTTTTGTGATGCATAGTCTATGTCAAGTGATTCATACACTTTTTTCTCCAGCAGCATCAGTACTTGATTCGTTTTATCCTGATCTGTACCTTCGGGCATAGTGAGGTAAACGTATGCAAAGTTGGGCTCTGCACTAGGGAAAAATAATACTTTAGGACTTCTGATACTTATCAGCACAATGGATACAACCAGCAGCACAATGACGGAAGTAAAGGTCTTACCTCTATTGTCAAGTGACCATGCAAGTGCACGCACATATCTTTGCTGTACAGCAGGCCATATTCGAGTCTGGAATGCATAAATCCATTTGACCAAAACAAACTTATTGAGTAGATACATGAGCCACATAAAAATGGTAAAGTTTCCAAAACCAAAACCACCTCCTATGTATGATATTATCGCTACTAAAGCAAAGCCAATAGTCGTAATTGTAGCTCCTTTACTCCAACGGATTTTTGATTTCCCATCGTATTCTTCATCTTTCATAAAGTCTACCGCAAATACCGGATTGATAATGTAAGCCACCAACAGAGAAGCTAGAAGGGTAATGATGAGAGTAATTGGAAGATAAAACATGAAACTACCTATCACGCCTTTCCAAAATGCCAATGGAATAAAAGGAAGTAGAGTAGTAATGGTACCTGTCAGAACTGGTACAAACACTTCTCCTGTAGCTTTTGTAACAGCTTCTTTGGCAGATAATTTCTCTTCATGAAATATACGATGCGAATTTTCGATAACTACGATAGCATCATCTACCACAATACCTAATGCCAAAAGGAAAGAGAAGAGTACTATCATGTTGAGAGTAAAGCCTATACTTGGCAATATCATAAACGCGATGGCACAAGAAAGAGGTACAGAAAGAGCTACGAAAATTGCATTGGTCGTACCCATAAAGAACATAAGGATTAAAGTAACCAATACAAATCCTATAATTATAGTATTAATCAAATCGTGCAATGTAGTACGGGTACTGTCTGATTGGTCACCTGTTACAACGACACTAAGCTCTTTAGGAAGCTCCGATTTTTTCATCTCATCGATGATTGCATCAATTTTGTCAGAAGCTTCAATCAGATTTTTACCACTTGCTTTAATTACATTTAAGGTGATTACATTCTTCGTATTAAGGCGAGCATAGCTTTCTTGTTCTTTGTAAGTGTCTTTTATCTCGGCAATATCTTTGAGATATATCGTAGAGCCCATAGGATTTTTTACGACCACATTACCGATTTCTTCTGCCGTTTTAAATACCTTTTTTACGCTAATGATTCGTTGTTCGCCGTCTACTTTTACTAAGCCGGGTGTAGCCTCTACGTTTTCGTATGCGATAGCATTCTGTATGTCTCTGAAGCTAAGCATAGCAGCCTGCATTTTGAAGAGATCTACATTGATTTGAATTTCTCGATCCAGTCCACCTACTTTGTCAACTCGTTTTATTTCCTTCAGTCCTTCTATTTTGTCTTTTATTCTATCGGCATATTTCTCCAAGCGGTTGATATCGTAATTTCCATAGATATTCACATAGCGAATCGGAAATTCGGACACATCTATGTCTTTTACTTCGGGGTCATTAGGTAGATTTTTGGGTAAGCCGTTAGGGTCAGATTTAGCTTTGTCTACAGCATCGCTCACTTCGCGTTTGGCTTTTTCTACTTTTACATCAGTATTGAATTCGGCAATTACTACCGAAAAATCTTGGAAGGAATTGCTTGTTACTTTTTTAATTCCGGTGATATTTTTCAGTTGTTTTTCAATCGGTTTTGATACCAGATTTTCCATATTTTCCGGAGAGGTACCCGGGTAGACTGTTTGTACAATGATTTGAGGGAGTTTTACTTCCGGAAATTGTTCTTTCGGTAAATTATTATAGCTGGCAAGCCCCATCAAGGTAATGATGATGGTAAGGATATAAATCGCAGTACGATTATTTATAGGCCAGATGGATGGATTTAATTTCATATAGAATCTTGTTGTCTATAAAATGATAAATTGTGAATTAATAACTTGCTTCTAAATCAAGGATGTCTCCTTCGTTGAGTTCTTCATAACCCGTAGTCACTACTTTATCGCCAAGAGAGAGACCACTCAGGATTTCAACTCTGCTTTCATAGGTGCTACCTAGGCTTACTGGTACCAATTTTGCTTTCCCTTCTTGGTCAGCAATATAAACAAAACTACCTTTATCTGTGTTTTGAATCACACCCATTGGTAATACAAAAGCTCTACTATTTTGATAGGTTACTAGTTTTACTTTTGTAATCATATTAGGCTGATAGCGAGGATTGGCAGGTAGAGGGATGTAAGCAGAGAAAGTTCTGGATACCGGGTTTATCATACGTTCAGCATAGTTGATACTGGTCAGTAAGGAGTCTTGTAAATCGGGGAATACTAGCAACGCTTTTGTGCCCGTACGTACTATACCGGCATAATTTTCAGCCACATCCACGACTACTTTCAATTTTGAAGTGTTAATAATACGAATGATGGGACCACCTACTGGTGAGGCATATGACTGGCCTACGGAAGCATCTACAGCATCTACCACTCCCTGGATAGGTGACACTACATGGAATGAATTTTTTTGAGTCAGTGTAGACTCTTTTTTGCGCAATAAGCTTTCATATTGATTTTTTGCTGAGAGTAGTTGCACTTCAGTTCCGATCTCCTGTTCCCAAAGTCTTTTTTGTTTGTCATAGAGTGTTTTCGCAAAATCAATTTGTAATTGCAATTCCGCAATACCTCTATCCACTGCTTCAGATCTCAGAGTAGCTACAACTTGACCCTTTCGAACGTATTGGCCCGGTTTGACCAAAATGGATTCAATAATACCGGGAGTTTCAGGTATGGCATTTACGACTTCTTGTACATCTACACGTCCTTGCACATCTACATAATTGTAAAATTGTGAAGGAGACATTGAAGTGACAATTACAGGGACTTTGCGAGCTACATTTTTGTTCGTGTCACCGAGCGATTTTTCCAATTCAGCTACTTTTTCCTGAATTTTTTTCTGCTCTGACTTTAGCTTAGCCAGTTCCGCTTTTTTATCTCCAGTTTTTTCGTTAGAGCCGCATGCTACTATTAACGACAAGGTGAGTAAACCGATAGTGATGTGTATCAAGGTTTTCATAATGATAGTTGTATAGTTGTTTTGTTTATTATTTGATTAATCCAAGTGCTTTTTGTAGATCTATTTTTGCAATAGCAGCTTCGTACAACGAATTGAAGTAATTTGTTTGTGCTTCCTTGTATGCAGTTTCTGCTTGTAACATTTCGATATTTGAGCCTAATCCTTCTTTAAATTTTCGTTGCGAAATTTCATAGACCTTTAAGGCTAACTCAATATTTTTTTCTTGATTCTCTAGTGATATCAAGCTGTTTTTTAGTTGTGCTCTTGCATTACCCGTTTCTAGATCTACTGCATTTTTGAAACTGCTAATGTCTAAGTCTGCTTTAAGTAAATTTATTTTTGCTTGATTTACTTTAGCTCTTCGTGTGTTGCCATCCCATATGGGCATA
This sequence comes from Chitinophagaceae bacterium, assembly GCA_036846185.1. Classification (GTDB taxonomy): domain Bacteria; phylum Bacteroidota; class Bacteroidia; order Chitinophagales; family Chitinophagaceae; genus OLB11. The sequence continues at coordinate 8,770 of DAIUCL010000031.1, read as the reverse complement.
GACGCATTCAGTACCAATGCTCCAGTTGGAAAATAAGGCAGTGTGAAAAGTTCTTTGAAAGCAATCGTTTGCGTGGCAAAGCTGCCTGTAGCCGCCGCAGCAACCGTGGGCAGATAGCTTTTTTGATGTCGTTTCAAATCATACTCATTCAGTTTTTTTGCAGTTTGCAAAAGTTTCATTTCTATTCTATTATCATAGTTTACTACAGGGTCTATTTCCAATCCTGTCTTGATAATATCAAGCGTAAGGTCTTCACTGAGTGCTAGGTTGCTATGCAGTGGCATACCCATCTGAAACTTCAACATCAAATAGCTCAACTCAATTAAATTATCGATTTTAGTTTTTTCATTCATTAAGTTATTACGTTGTACGGTTAAGCGATCAGCATCAATCTTTTCGGCAAACCCCTCATTGTACAATTTCCTGGTCATCCCTTCTAAGTTTTGCAACAACGTGATGTTGTCATTCAACAGAGCTAATCTTTTCTCGGCGATTACACAGTTATAATAGGCTTTTGTGATATTTATTTTGAGTTCTTGTTCGCTACGTTCGGTATTTAATATGGATAATTCTTCCAAACTTTTGCGAGCCTGTAGCGCTACAAATACCCCTGCATCAAATAACAGCTGACTGGCTTGTATACCCGCTGATAAATTAAGCGGTAATCCAAATCGAAACTGACTATATTTCTCGCGAGGGCGACTCATATAATCCAAAAAGGCAGGAGTGTCTACCTTAAAAAAACTGAAAGCATCCCCAAAATTAAAGGCATTCGCATCCGCTCTTTGTTTTGGTATCACAAAGAGATATTGAAACTGACCGTTGGCGGTAATTTGAGGACGTGTCATGCCGACCACCTCATTATTTACTTCCTTTTGTAATTGTTCGTCTAACCGAATTTTTTTAATGCTCGGTTGGTTTTGCAAAGCATAACTGATACAGTCGTTGATAGAGTAGTTCAATTTTTCTTGCCCATACGACACAGAATGTGATGCGTATAAGAATAAGAGTACAAGAGCAGTTCTCATGATGGGTATTAATTAGTTTTGAAGTATTTGGATAAGTATTTTTCAATTAGTTTATAGCCTTTCGGAGTGGCCAGGCCATACATAAAATGGGCAAAAATTTGGTAATTGACCTGAATCGAGTTGAATTTATCACTAGGGAAAACATTCTGTTGAAACACGAGCATAGCCGACTCCATCCTAAAACGGGTCATTATCTCTACATCAATTTCTGAACGGTATAGTCCCTCCTGAATACCCTGATTTAAATTTTGGGTAATACTTTGATAAAGAACTTCCTCCTTGTGATTTTGCAAGTACTGATAGGCATCCTGATAATATCTTTGAAGATCTACGTAGCAAACCGGATTCATCCCCCGTATCATAGATTCCATTTTATTCAAAATCCCAACCACTTGCTCAATCGCATTTTTCGAAGAAGCAAACAAGCATTCAATTTCACATTGATTAGATGTGAGCATATACTTTACAGATTCTAACACGAGTTCATCTTTGTCTTTATACAACTCATAAAGCGTTTTCTTGGAAACACCGCACTGTCTCGAAATGTCATCCATTGTAACACTTTTAAAACCCAGCTGCTTGAAGATTCCCCAGGCTAAATTTGTTATATTCGATTTTTGTTCTGACATCGCCTGCAAAACTATATAAACTTTTTAGATTCAAATAGTTTCCAATATCAATAATGTGTTAAACCTATCCATTTTACTTATCAACGAATATATTTTTGGATGAATGGCAAAACGAAAAAGCAATTTTGGGGGCATGCACGGCTATTCACTACAAGTCCTCAGTTTCTGGTGGTATTTTCTACGCTGTCTGAGTAGCTTCCTCTGGTCGCTCTCACATAGCTCGAAAAATAACCACCGCAAACTTGCGGGCTTTCCGTTACTATCCGGCTGCCAATACAGATAATATTTTCAAATAAATAAAAGGCCTCGGAGTTTATTCAATACAGGAGACCTGTATGATCAAAAGTTTTCCAATTCCTGATTTATTTCTTTTTCATGGTTTAAAAAAAATATCGCAAGGTCGAATATAATTGTAACTTTGCTCCTCTTATAACAGAAATTACTATATGTCTATAATCAACGCAGCCATTACCGCTATAGGTGGCTATGTGCCCGAAGAAAAATTAACTAATGCAGATTTAGAAAAAATGGTAGACACAACAGACGAGTGGATACTCACTCGTACTGGTATCAAAGAACGTCGAATCTTAGGTGCCGGATTAGGCACCTCTGACATGGCTGCCAAAGCAGTAGAAAATCTTTTACAAAAATCAGGTGTCAACCCCATGGATATTGAGTTGCTCATATGCGCAACCACCACTCCCGACCATCAGTTCCCAGCCACAGCTAATATTATTACCGACAAAAGTGGTCTTAAAAACGCATGGGGGTTTGATGTAAATGCGGCCTGTAGCGGATTTTTGTACGCATTAAATATAGGAGCTCAATTCATTAAAACTGGTACACATAAAAAAATCATAGTTGTTGGTGGGGATAAAATGACTTCTATACTCAATTTCGAAGACAGAGCCACATGTATCATTTTTGGAGATGGTTGCGGAGCCGTTTTATTAGAACCCACTACCGATGATGTCGGTATAATAGATAGCGTACTCAAGTCTGATGGCGCCGGACGAGCTCATTTGCATCAAAAAGCCGGAGGCTCTGTCCGCCCTGCTTCTATCGAAACCGTAATGAACAAAGAACATTATGTATATCAAGAAGGACAGACGGTATTCAAATTTGCAGTCACCAATATGGCCGATGTAGCTTATCAGATTATGGAGCGCAACAAACTCACCGCAGATGATATCACATGGCTAGTGCCTCATCAGGCAAACAAACGCATAATTGATGCCACCCGTGAGCGAATGGGCCTCGACGAAAATAAAGTTATGATCAATATACACCGCTATGGCAATACCACCAACGGTACACTTCCACTTTGCCTTTGGGAATGGGAAAAACAACTGAAAAAAGGCGATAACATCGTACTAGCTGCATTCGGAGGAGGTTTTACGTGGGGTAGTACGCTCATACGCTGGGCATATGACGGAAAATAATTGATTGTACACTGATTGCAGCGCAGATCTCCACTTAATTTTATTTATCAATAATTCAGTATTGCTCCCTATTTTATATCTACATGCATCATTATTTTTCTTCATGCACCTCTGGGACACATTTCCCGGCATTCATTTGCGTTTCTTACAGAAAAATTAAAGATTACAACGACACATTTACAGAAAAAATGAAAGTTGAAGTTGATAGGAGATAATTAGTATCCTTTAGGAAACTATCTATGCTTGATAATAGTTTAAAAGCTAGCTACAATTTCAATGAAACAAAAAAAGGGATACATCCGTATCCCTTTTTTTGAGTATAAAGTAAAATTACTTATTACTTGGAGCATTACCGGGTGCATGCTGAATAGATGGATTCACTTTTATAGAGTTATCAGATTCTGCGATAACGTTTCCTTTAATATTAATCTCATATCGCTCTTTATCACTGCGAGCATTCGATGCAATGTAAACCGTTTTGTTAAACGAACCTACTCGACCTTTTGTATCATATTTCACGGTTATTTTTCCTTTCTGACCGGGAGCTATAGGTTCTTTAGACCAGTCGGGAGTAGTACAACCGCACGATGCTGAGCAATTTTGAATAATCAAAGGCTCTTTACCACCATTGATAAATATAAAATCTATTTGAGCTTGAGGGCCCTCTTTGATATTTCCAAAGTCATGTGTTTCTTCGATAAATTTAAAAATAGGACCGTTCGGGTTATTGTTTTGTGCAAACAATAGGGAGCTCGTCATAAGGAGCAAAAGTGATGTAAGAATTCGTTTCATTGAGTAATGCTTTTTGTTGTATACTATATTAGTGTTTCATAATTGAGCCATTGTCGGCAGGTACAGAAGCGTCAGGGGCTTTCTCTACATTACCTGAGATTTTTAGTACTTTAGTACCTACATTCGAATTAACAGTGATTGTTTTTACAAAGTTTCCCGGACGACCTTGTGTAGAGTATGTAGCGGTAATTTTACCTTTGCCACCTTTAAGTACAGGTTCTTTAGTCCAAGTTGGAGTTGTACAGCCGCAAGAAGCTTGTACACCACTGAGCACGATAGGTTCTTTTCCAGTATTTTCAAATTCAAAATCTACACTTACAGAAGGGCCTTCAGGGATATTACCAAAGTTGTGGTCGTCTGTTTTGAACTTCATGAACTGATCAGGATTCTGAGTGTTTGTGGTAGTGGTACCGGGTACTGCTTGCGCAGCTACAGGTGTCACCTGAGTGGTAGTGGTAGTAGCCGGAGTGGTAGTAGTTTTGCTTTGCTTGGGCGCAGGATTTGCCTTGGCATTTTTTTGAGCTGATGCTGCCATAGATGCGAAGAAAAATGCGCTTAGAATTAAAACTGATTTTTTCATAATTTTTTCATTTTTATTTATGTTACCAAAAATAGTTTTTTTTGTCATAAAACGTTTTTTTCATGGTTAAGTCGTAGTTAAGTCTTCGAGGTTTAACAACAGATTTTAATCTTTAAAATTTTAGTGATTGACTTTTTTAAATCTAATTTTATCACAAATAATTCAAGAAAAATACTTAAACAAGCAAACAAAATTTGACCCTATCGTTAGTCAAATAAAGTGCCTGCATTGCCTTTATACTTCGATTCAAGGCGAAGGTGCTTGTAGGCCTTTTCAGTAGCTTCTCTCCCTCTGGGAGTACGCAAGATATATCCTTCTTGAATCAAAAAAGGCTCATACACTTCTTCAATAGTTCCACTTTCTTCCCCTACTGCGGTAGCTATATTGTTGATACCCACAGGCCCTCCTTTGAATTTATCTATCAGCGTAAACAGTATCTTATTATCCATTTCGTCCAGTCCATTGGCATCCACTTTGAGCGCTCTCAGCCCATGCTCTGCAATACCCATATCGATGATCCCATCCCCCAAAATCTGAGCAAAGTCGCGCATACGACGCAGTAGTCCATTAGCTATTCTAGGAGTGCCTCGGCTTCTGCGAGCCACCTCACGTGCGGCATCGGAGGTGATCTTGACTTGTAAAAGAGAGGCACTTCGCCATACGATTTTTTCAAGTACTTCCAGAGGGTAATATTCTAATCTCGATTTGATACCAAAGCGAGAGAGTAGGGGAGACGTGAGCAAACCGGAGCGTGTAGTCGCCCCCACCAACGTAAAAGGGTTCAGGTTTATTTGTATACTCCGAGCATTGGGCCCTGAGTCAATCATAATATCGATTTTGTAATCTTCCATAGCAGCATAGAGGTATTCTTCTACTACGGTACTTAGGCGATGTATCTCGTCGATGAAGAGTACATCCCGAGCTTCTAGTGAGGTGAGTAGTCCCGCAAGGTCGGCCGGTTTTTCAATCACCGGTCCGCTGGTTTCTTTGATATTCACACCCAGCTCATTGGCTACAATACGCGACAAGGTAGTTTTGCCTAGCCCTGGTGGACCGTGAAAAAGAACATGATCGAGCGATTCGCCTCTAAGGTTGGCCGCTTTAATAAAGATTGTAAGGTTTTCGATAAGTTCTTTCTGACCGGCAAATTCATCAATACTTCCGGGACGTATACTGTTTTCAAATTCTTTTTCCGGCGCTTGTCCGGCATCTAAGTGTGGGTTCGACATGAGGATACCAAAGGTACAAAATTCTAAGAATCCATTCGAATTTATCTTGCGAATCACAGGGGAGAGGCAGAGATGATAATCGGTGTGTGTCAGCTAAAGTCATATAGGGAGATATTATTTTTTCAGGAGCGCATCGCACTAGCTTTCTTCATCGATCTTCCTGCTCTTCTCTCCTATCTCCCGGCGGCCGCGCACTAGAGCCTGATGCCGGGAGGATATCCGTTTCGATCAGGGCTAAATCCTCAGGGGTAGAAACAAGTATTTAGCCAATCAAGCCCGCTAGTGGCTAATCGAGGCAATTAGTATCTCAATACGCAATCGAAAATATATTCCACATTAAGTCCAAATGCCAACCAAAAAGGGTCAATCACTTTTTGTAAATTCGAACAATGAGTTAATTAGCCAATAATAAATTGAATTTGTACAACGATATACCACAGTACTATAGCCATTACTGTATGCCAAAAACTCTTATTAGTCAACTCAAAGCTAGCTTATACGCTACCACCCGCTTATCAGACTTTTGCCGGTATGCATAACATGAACATACGGACTAAATGTTAGGATACATATATTCAGGTACTTTGAATGTTTATTTTGCGGATGTATTTCTAACGAGTACAATATTACTGTGTATTGAATTGGCCGGTATGTGAAAGGGGGTATTTGTTTTTGTAGTAAATCTTCTTGAGTTTGCTGAATGATGCACAGACATTCTGCCGCTGAAACCTAGCCGTGATCGATACGGTATCCCCCTGCATGACAGGCTTGGGTGGGGAGGTATGCAGGGGATAAAGGGGAGAGCACGACTGTGAGAGAGAAATGCTAGCAGGATGAGCTCCATAAATCTATCTATTGATACGTCTTTTTTGCAGTTGACTTGATGTATATTTGCCACTTATATTTTTTTATGCCTTCCATATCTCATAGAGGTGAGCAAATGCCACCGTCACCCATACGAAAACTTGTGCCTTATGCTGAGCAGGCCAAAAAAAACGGGACTAAAGTGTATCATTTGAATATTGGTCAGCCAGATATAGTGACGCCTGAGGCGGTAATGGATGCCGTGCGACATACGGATATGAAGGTGCTGGAGTATAGCCATAGTGCGGGTTTTGAAAGCTATCGAAAGAAATTGTGTGAATATTATCGTCGCTTTGATATTGAACTTACGCCGAATGAAATAATTGTGACCACGGGTGGGAGTGAGGCGATTCAGTTTGCGATGATGGCCTGCCTGGATCCGAGTGATGAGGTGATTGTGCCCGAGCCATTTTATGCAAACTATAATGGTTTTGCGGTGGCTGCACAAATTGGTATACGACCTATTACCTCACGTATCGAAGAGGGTTTTAAATTGCCCCCTATTGAGGACTTTGAAAAAAATATTACAGATAAAACAAAGGCTATATTGATTTGCAATCCGAATAACCCTACGGGTTATTTGTATTCGGCTGAGGAGATGAATGTGTTGAAAGAGTTGTGCTTGAAGTATGATTTGTATTTGTTTTCGGATGAGGCTTATAGGGAGTTTTGCTATGATGGGCATGATTTTATATCCGCGATGAATTTGGAAGGGCTGGAGCAGCATGTAATTTTGATGGATACTATCTCTAAGCGCTATAGTGCATGTGGAGGAAGGATAGGTGCTTTTGTGACGAAAAATAAGAATGTGTATGAGGCGGCTATGAAATTTGCGCAGGCTCGATTGAGTCCGCCTAGTTTTGCGCAGATCGCCGGAGAAGCTGCGGTGGATTTGCCTTCAGATTATTTTGATGAAGTAAAAGCGGAGTATTGCAAACGTAGAGATGTATTGGTGTCACGTTTGAATAAGATACCGGGTGTGATGTGTCCCAATCCGGGTGGGGCTTTTTATGCTATGGCTAAGCTGCCTGTTGCTGATGCGGAGGATTTTTGTAGATGGTTGCTGGAACATTTTTCGTACAAAGGACAAACGGTGATGATGGCGCCAGCCGCAGGATTTTATGCGACGAAGGGCTTAGGAAAAGATGAGGTGCGATTTGCTTATGTATTGAACACGGATGATATCAATAGCGCTATGGATTGTTTGGAGGAGGCATTGCGTGTGTATACATCTACAAGTAATCAATAAGCTACTATGATTACATTTATTATCATAGGTGTTACGGTATTGGTCTCCTACTTGTCGTTTCAAAACAGAACGATGTGGAGTGCCTTGCTGTTTGATCCTTATCTCATCAAGGAGAAGCAAGAGCATTGGCGATTTGTGACACATGGTTTTATTCATGCAGATTTTCAGCATCTTCTTTTTAATATGCTGACACTTTACTTTTTTGGTCGAAATATTGAGCGAGTATTTATGAGTCTTTTTGGTAATGAATGGGTGTATCCCATATTTTATCTGTCTGCTTTGGTGGTGGCCTCTGCACCTGACTTCTGGAAACACAGAAATAATTATCATTATCGATCGCTGGGCGCTAGTGGTGCTGTGGCTGCGGTGTTGTTTACAACTATTTTGTTTGACCCTTGGCAGGTGTTGATGCTTAATTTTATTATTCCTGTTCCGGCCATTTTGTTTGCTGTAGGTTATATATGGTATTCTAATTATATGAATAAGAAAGGAAATGATAATATTGGACATAATGCACATATGTATGGTGCACTGTATGGTTTTTTATTTCCTTTGGTACTAAAACCTAGTATTTTACCTTATTTTTTGAATCAATTATTACATCCCCGATTTTTGTAAATATATTTAGGGCATGAAATATATAAGCTATTTAGTGCTAATGTGCATTGTTACATTTATTATGTCGTGTAACATAGATGGTAATGATGTGAAAACGAATTCGGGTCGTATGCGAATTATCAATGCAAGTTACAAATCACAGGGGATCAATGTGAGAGTAGATTATAAGACGATCTATGATAAGTATACGGAGTATCTGAATTTTAGTAAGTTCAGAGAGTTTTTGTCGGGTAAGCATAAGGTTCATATTGACTGTGCCAATGGAACGGTATTAGAAACGGATATTACTATAGATAAAAGTGAATCCTATACTTTATTTATTTATGATTCGTTGGGTAC
>DAIUCL010000030.1:0-19359 GCA_036846185.1 Chitinophagaceae bacterium | reverse complement strand
AATCTTCATAGTCGCCATGAGCACTCATGCTACGGATACTTGATATTTTGGCATGAACATTAAATTCTTCTCTAAAGATACGTACGGTTTTGTCGCCATTCATGAGTCGTGCCCCTAGCGATCTGGGTTCACAATAGCCTGTCATGAGGATCATATTGCGAGGGTTTTCAATATTATTGGCTATATGATGCTTGATACGTCCGGCCTCTGCCATTCCCGATGCACTGATGATAACCATAGGCTCCTTTCGATGATTGAGCAATTTGGATTCTTCTACTTTCGTGATAAACTTCAAGCCTTTAAAATCGAAGGGGTATTTATCTATTTTCATCAAGTCTTGTACATGCTTATTGTACAAGCTAGAGTATTGCTTAATGATATTGGTAATCTGAGTGGAAAGGGGGCTATCTACAAAAACGGGCACATCCGGTAATCGTCCTTCCACTTCTAATTGATTGAGTGCGTACAATAATTCTTGCGTACGACCTACACTAAAAGCTGGTATAATCAGTTTGCCTCTATTTTCTATACAGGTCTCTTGAATATATTGTAAGAGGAGCTCTTCGGTACCTTTGAATTCTTGATGAAGCGAATTGCCATAGGTGCTTTCGATGATGATATAGTCTGCCTGTCGAAATGTTTCGGGTGAGCGGAGTATAACATCTCTATAGCGGCCCACATCACCACTAAAGGTGATTCGCTTCTTACTACCATTCTCTTCGATATCCAGATGTATGGCTGCACTGCCTAAGATATGCCCGGTATCGGTGAGATAGAAATCTATCCCCTTGGCTAGTGAAGTCCATTGTCCGTAAGGTACTTCGATGATGCGCCCCAGTGTATTGTTTGCATCAGCTATTGAATATAGTGGTTTAATATAAGGCAATCCCTGGGCGGCTCTCTTCTTGTTGACAAACGCCACATCGGCTTCCTGAATATAGGCAGAGTCAAGCAGCAATGCTTTGGCCAAATCTGCTGTAGCCGGAGTGCAATAAATATTGCCGGTATAGCCTTCTTTGATCAGCTTAGGCAATAGTCCACTATGATCTATATGGGCATGCGATAAGATCACAAAATCAATTTCAGAAGGATCAAAACCAAAGTGAGAGTTTAACTCTAAGGTTTTATCACCCATGCCTTGAAAAAGCCCACAATCCAATAGTATCTTATGACCCGATTCGGTGTGAATCAAATGTTTGGACCCCGTAACTGTTCTGGAAGCTCCATGAAACGATATATGCATGTTAAGTAAAGTTTATACACGCAAAGTACATAATAATTACCATACACTCTGCCCTTTACATAAAACCAAATGTCTAAAATTGTCCTAATAGACGAAAAAAACACTTCAAAACAAAAAATACCGCAATATTCAAACAGAATGGCATATATTAGCGTCTTGTAATAGATGAAATGGGTGCATTTTGCAGTCATCGCTATCATTAAAAACGTAGAATTACTGAACGTATGAAATTAAGAGTTATCATTCCCGCCCTGTTGATTGTACTGATAGTTGCCTTCAGTGCATGTAAAAAATACAATCAGATTGACAATTCAGGTACAGTAAAAACGCCTTATTCTCTATTTATAGGCGGCTTTTATGGTACCCTGCACAAAACGAATGAGGGCTTGTACTTCAATACCCTTTTTCCTACCGACAACTCCACCGTACGACAAATTATCATAGCAGACTCCAATATCTTATATCTGAAAGATACCCTCTATTGTAGTACCGATGATGGCCGATCCTTTCAGTATGCTAGCCTGAATGCTATCGGATTTATCAATAAATTTTACAAATATTACTTTCCCAATACCTGTGTGTACGACCCCACCGACCGAAAAGTATATCTCTGTGTCAAAAATGGCGGCTTAGAAGTCAGTACCGATTTGGGCAAAACTTTTGCACTCGAAACGGCTTGGCAAGACCCCTTCCCTGTAGGTAAGCGTCCAACATCCATCACCAGGCTCGACAATGGTAAGCTCTTCGTCATGATCGACTCCATCGAATTGTTCAAAAAAGATCCCGGTGCACAGTGGGTTCGTATCGCTGCCGATGGCACCAATGATCTGCCCAAAGACACTACCACTTGGTACGTATCCAAATCGCACGATACCCTCTATGCCATTGATTACTCAGGCAAGTTTGGTGTGCATTACAGCGTCAATGATGGTGCCGACTGGACAGCAGTACCCGGGGTGCCCAAAAAGAATAAACTACTCTTCGCTCATGAAGCTGCCCACACCGGCAATTTCTACCTGGGTATCGATAGCGGTGGATTGTATCGTATTGATGGCAGTTCGGGCTCATTTACCTCAGTAGGAGCCGGATTTCCTTGGTTTGCAAAGGTGTCTTTTGTCGAAGGCAAATTTATCCGATACAGAACCGATGTCGTGCGTCATTATCTCTTCTGCTCCACCGACCAGGGTCTGTACATAAGCGAAACCAATGGCAACGACTGGAAAAAAATCCGCGATGGCAGTTACTCCACCCTTCGCTAGTACACTACCCATTACAGCAGCCCATTACCTTCGAGTTATCTTTTGGCTGCTATGCATATCCTGCCCTATATTTCTTTCAGCTCAGCGTAGAGACAGCCTCACGCTCATCAAGCACATTGCCCTCAAGTCAAAGCTATTTACTACCGACCCACTAGGAAATGTGTACCTTATCAAAGACAATAATGCACTCATCCGTTACAATGCCAATGGCGACAGTACCGGATTTTTTAATCTTGTCAAAAAAGGCAAAGTAACCCATATCGATGCCACCAATCCCCTGCGGGTACTGCTCTATTTTGCAGAGTATGGGCAGATCGTTATCCTCGACAATATCTTATCCCAAAAAAGTAGTTTACGACTACCTAGCCTAGGCCTATTCAATGTACCCTGCATAGCCAACTCGGCCGATGGCAATATCTGGGTCTACGATCCGGGTACGGGCGAACTCATCAAAATAGATGAAAAGCCCTCCGTGAAATTTCGCACCCCTCTGCGCAATATGCTCGATTCGCCCCTCGATCCGATTTATATGGTAGAGCAGGATCGTCAGTTTTTCATGATTGATACCCTGCTAGGCATCAAAAAATTTGATCAATTTGGATTTTACAACACCGGCTACCCCTTCATCACCCGCGAGCTACAGTATATCAACCAATACCTCATTTACTACCAGGCACCCTACCTACACTCCTATCACATAGCCAGTATGCGCGAAGAACTTATACCCATACCCGAGCCCGATAAGGTACTACAAGTACGCATAGAGCGCCACCACCTATACATCCTACGCGATGAGGGCCTCTATATCTATGCCATGCAATAATAGATACCCCATTATAATGTAATACCTATTTAATAGGAGCCCGGCTGCCTTTCACTATTTGGCTACTTCGAGCTCTCCGCTGTATCTCTTGCGCCTCCCGGAGGCGCAAGAGGATGCCGCTGCGATCTCGGCTAGTTTTCAGCGACATCCTCCCTATGGGGCTATCCCTACATGTATGCAACGATTCCTTCGATGATGAATGGATTTGACCCCGAAAAATAGCCTTGATAGAAGCGGTATGCCGAAGAGCAACGAAGGCATAGGAGCGGATAGCAAGACGTAGTAAAATAATGATCCGAACGATGAGCTCCTAAAAAAAAATCGTTTCAACCCAGATATTGTCATAGATTTTCTAGCACAAAATCTGGGTTAAAGGCAGGCAACATATCCAAATGGATGGGTATGGGCATTTTTATAATCCCTCCGCAGAAGTACGGATACGGATGGTAGATAGTATTAACTCCGTTCGTTTTACTGAAAGTACAACCCATGCAGAAATGAATACACATGTAGAAACCTATCAAACAGGTTGCCCTCTACCCATAATGCGGATCATGAAAGAGCAGAAGCGGGGCGACTATCAGCCAAAACAAATAATACTGTAGGAAGATTAGGTGTAGCCGGAGGCGATGGTAATCAGTGTGCTAAATTATAGGGGCTAGATGTACTAACAAATGCATAGGTAGCATCGTCTACAATGGACGATGCAGTACTGTATGCCACCGACAAGCAAGCTAAAGGAATTCTCATATGGGACTGTGTCTTTGCCGAACGATATTAATTGTTTGTTCAAATTTTAACTAATATGTCATGAAATACATCGCAATTATTTATTTATGTTTACATACTTTGCTAGGCTATTCGTGGCCTATTGATAGTGTATATTGGAACAAAACTACGTCCCCCCATACACTCTATGTAAGATATGGAAGGTTTTGGCAACAAGGCATATGGGAGGAAGTGTATTTTTTAACACACAGAAAGATACTTTAATTGCACAATATCACTTTTTGCAATGCATTAATGTAGGAACTTTCGGTCTTTGGGATACCACTTTTATATTGACTTCATCAGTCGATACGCCATATTATCATCTGGTAGTACGAGAAGTTTGGGATACCACTACCATTATACCCAACTGTTATGATACTATTCCAGATACTGGCCAAGTTTATATAGGCTACAATGCTCCCCTAAGTAGCAGTCAGATACAAGAAGCATCCTCGGGGCTGAGCTGTTATCCCAATCCGGTATCAGAGCGTCTGCGAGTAAAGGGTGTAAGTCCGGGTACCAGAGTATCCATAGGCTATCTGGATGGTCGCATCGTGTGGCAAGGGGCCTACCCTGCTGAGGGCTTACCTGTGCATCACTGGCGTGAGGGTATGTATCTGTTATGGGTACACACAGAGCACCCAACACGTCCTTTAAAATGGATAAAGAAAAATGAATAAGGTAAGAAATGTAATGGTATCATTTGTTTATCTATTGGTGTCATCAGCGGCTGGTAGTAAATCTATTACAATCAAAAAGTTTATTGAAATACTAAAATTATATTATCATGAAATACATCGCAATTATTTATTTATGTTTACATACTCTGCTAGGCTATTCGTGGCCTATAGTGAGCCAAACATGGAACATTACTACTGTGCCTCATACATTATCCATTACTGTTCTTAGGAGTATGGGAGCTATGACAACCGGCGGTAAAGTATATTTCAACCCTTCGCATGATACGCTTATTGCTCAGTTTAATATGTTGTTATGTGGAGGTGCTACCGCCAGCGTTCTTTGGGATACCACCTTTATTTTAACTTCATCTGTCGATACGCCCTATTATCACTTAGCGGTGAGGCAAGTGTGGGATACTACTTCCACGCATCCAAATTGTTTTGATACGGTAGGGGGAGTAGCTGATTTTTATATTGGCTACAATGCTCCCCTAAGTAGCAGTCAGATACAAGAAGCATCCTCGGGGCTGAGCTGTTATCCCAATCCGGTATCAGAGCGTCTGCGAGTAAAGGGTGTAAGTCCGGGTACCAGAGTATCCATAGGCTATCTGGATGGTCGCATCGTGTGGCAAGGGGCCTACCCTGCTGAGGGCTTACCTGTGCATCACTGGCGTGAGGGTATGTATCTGTTATGGGTACACACAGAGCACCCAACACGTCCTTTAAAATGGATAAAGAAAAATGAATAAGGTAAGAAATGTAATAGTATCATTTGTTTATCTATTGTTGTCATCAGCGGCTGGTAGTAAATCTATTACAATCAAAAAGTTTATTGAAATATTAAAATTATATTATAATGAAATACATCGCAATTATTTATTTATGTTTACATACTTTGGTAGGCTATTCGTGGCCTATTGTGAGCCAAACTTGGAATGTGAGTTCTCTGCCCCACACATTATCGATTACTGTTGCTAAAGGGGTAAGTACTAAAACAACAGGAGGGAAAGTATACTTTAATGTATCTTTTGACACATTGATTGCTCAATATAACTTATTAGAATGTGGAGGTCCAACTATTGGTGACACTTGGGATACTACATTTATATTAATATCGTCTTTAGATACACCCTATTATCACTTAGCAGTGCGAGAGGTATGGGATACTACTTCCACACATCCATATTGTTTTGATACTGTAGGTGGGATGGGCCAAGTTTATATAGGCTACAATGCTCCCTTAAGTAGCAATCAGATACAAGAAGCATCCTCGGGGCTGAGCTGTTATCCCAATCCGGTATCAGAGCGTCTGCGAGTAAAGGGTGTAAGTCCGGGTACCAGAGTATCCATAGGCTATCTGGATGGTCGCATCGTGTGGCAAGGGGCCTACCCTGCTGAGGGCTTACCTGTGCATCACTGGCGTGAGGGTATGTATCTGTTATGGGTACACACAGAGCACCCAACACGTCCTTTAAAATGGATAAAGAAAAATGAATAAGGTAAGAAATGTAATGGTATCATTTGTTTATCGGTCGGCGATACCACCGATCGATTATATGTTCACCTGCCCTTACACAATTACCTCAACTGCGCCTACACCACAAATAATGAACCGTATGATGTGTACTTAAAAAAAAGTAACACAGCGGTCTATATCAAATGTATATTGAATCATCATTCTCTATAATACATTATACGATGTGGCTTTACTTTTGTGAAAATTATTCATCATCATGCGAACCCTAATTACCCTTATTATGTTTTCATTTCTTTTTGCTCCCAAGGCACTCGATGCACAAATTAAATCCATCTACGATTTCAACGTAAAAAGCTTGGATGGCAAATCGATCAACTTTGCTGATTTCAAAGGTAAAAAAATACTGATAGTTAATACGGCCTCCAAATGTGGCTACACCCCTCAATACGAAAGTCTCGAAAAACTCCATCAACAATACAAAGACAAATTAGTTATCATTGGATTCCCGGCCAATAATTTTATGTTTCAAGAACCGGGTAGTAATACCGAAATCAAAGAATTTTGCAAAAAAAATTATGGCGTTAGTTTTTTAATGGCCGAAAAAATATCCGTAAAAGGCAAAGATACTCATCCATTATACGTTTGGCTTACCCAAAAAAAATACAACAAGGTATCGGATAATTCTGTGAAATGGAATTTTCAGAAATACCTGATTGATGAGCGTGGCAATTTTATGGAGATGTTTGCCCCATCGGTAGATCCAATGAGCAAAGAGATAACTAGTAAAATCTAATCCACCTAGCTCATATCACACCGTATATTTGCCTTTATGACATTGCAAAATATATATAAAAAAGCGAAGGGATTTGAAAACCTTTCGGTAGAAGAAGGTCTGTATTTGTTTGCCAATGCACCTTTGGCAGAACTGATGCATATAGCCAATCAGCTCCGAAAAATACAAGTACCTCATGGTAAGGTGACGTGGCAAATAGATCGCAATGTGAATACCACCAATGTATGTATTGCTAATTGCAAATTTTGCAATTTTTATCGTGTACCCGGCCATCCCGAATCATACATAACAGATATCGATACCTACAAGCGCAAGATAGAAGAAACGATTCGCTGGGGTGGTGATCAGCTTTTACTACAGGGTGGCCATCATCCGGACTTGGGTCTGTCGTTTTACACTGATTTGTTTAAGGAACTTAAAAGACTTTATCCTACTATCAAATTGCACACACTCGGCCCCCCCGAGGTAGCACATATATGCAAACTAGAGAAAAAGTCGCACCGCGAAGTATTACGTGCGCTGAAAGATGCCGGTATGGATAGCCTGCCCGGTGCCGGTGCAGAGATTCTCAACGATAGAGTACGCCGATTGATATCCAAAGGAAAGTGCGGAGCACAAGAGTGGTTGGATATCATGGCAGAGGCCCATCAATTAGATATTACCACATCCGCTACCATGATGTTTGGGCATGTAGAGACTCTGCAAGAGCGATTTGAACACTTGGTCGCCATCCGCGAGGTGCAGGCCAAAAAGCCTCAAGGGCATCATGGTTTTCTTGCCTTTATCCCCTGGACCTTTCAAGATGTAGGCACTACACTGGCCAAGATACGACGAGCTAAGAATGATACTACACCGGATGAATTTTTGCGTATGCTAGCTTTGAGTAGAATCATGCTTCCTAATATTATCAATATTCAAGCTTCTTGGCTCACCGTGGGCAAGCAAGTGGCACAGATGGCACTTTATGGAGGTGCGAACGACTTTGGTAGTATCATGCTCGAAGAAAATGTAGTGAGTGCGGCCGGGGCTCCTCATCGATTTACCTACAAGAGTATTCAAGATGCCATTCGTGAAGCCGGATTTGAACCCCAGCTCCGCACACAGAAATATGAATATCGAGAATTGCCTGAAGCAATTGAAGAGCAAGTAATCGATTATTAATGCTGCGATTTAGTCATTTGATGTACTACATCATTGCCAAGATTTCGCACTTCGTACCAGATTTGATGCTATTAGGACAAATACTTTGCTACTATAGGTAATCGTCTACCCACACCAAATGCTTTGGGCGAAACTCTGATGATAGGGCAAAATTGATTTCGTTTGTATTCGTTGGTATTTACCAGCCTCAAGACTCTATCTACCAAAGTCGAGTCAAAGCCTAGCGTTTTTATTTCGTTTGGTCCTTGTCTTCTTTCGATGTATTGATATAAGATAGCATCAAGTATGGAATAGTCCGGTAGAGAGTCACTATCTTTTTGATCGGGTCGCAGTTCGGCAGAAGGTGCTTTGTCGATGATATGCTGAGGGATAATGTGTCGGTGGCGATTGATAAAATGGGCCAAGGCATATACTTGCATCTTATATACATCGCCGAGTACAGCTAATCCGCCAGCCATATCACCATATAAAGTGCCGTAGCCGGTAGCTAATTCGCTTTTGTTGCTGGTATTGAGTAGAATCTGGCCAAATTTGTTGGCGATCGACATGAGAAGGTTCCCTCTGGAGCGTGCTTGAATATTCTCTTCGGCTACATTGTATGGAAGATCCATGTATAGAGGTTGAAGCTGTGTCATAAAGGCATCGAAGAGGGGTTTGATTTCGATGATATGATATGGGTTTTGTAAATTTTTGGAAAGCTGTACGGCATCCTCTACCGAGTGGGTAGAGGAGTATTGAGAGGGCATGAGCACGGCGGTGACATTCGCCGCTCCGAGCGCATCACAAGCGATCGCAAGCGTCACTGCCGAGTCGATACCGCCACTAGAGCCAAGTATAGCTTTGGTAAAACCCATTTTGGCAAAGTAATCTTTGATACCTAATACGATAGCATCATAGATACGATCGATATGTAAATCAGAATGATAATTCTCTGGATTGAGTTCTTGGTTTGGTATTTCATCAGCAACGGTGAGTACATCTTCGCTAAAGGTGCCATCCTTTTGTAAATTGACTTCGATAAGTTCCTCTTCAAAGTATTTGCCTTCACGGATTAAATGAGCGTCTTTGTCAAAAATTAATGAGCCTCCATCAAATACAATTTCGGTTTGTGAGCCTATGGTATTGCAATAGAGAAGAGGAAGTTTGTATTTAGTTACATTGGCTTTGATGATAGCCTTTCGGTCTTCGATATGTGTATAGTCGAAGGGGGATGCGCTAAGATTAATCATTACATCCGGGTTATACTGCATCAGAAGATCCATAGGGCAAATTCGATAAAGGGGGTTATCGCCAAGATTCCAAATATCCTCACAAATGGTAACGGCTAATTTCTTGCCTTTAAACTCCATCAAATGCCATTGGTAAGCGGGTTCAAAGTAGCGATTTTCGTCAAATACATCGTAAGTAGGTAGTAGTGTTTTATGCACTACATCCTTAATTTCTTTGTCGTAGAGTAAGTAAGCACTATTGAATAAATCTTTTCCTTCAGGGATAGGATTTCGGGAGGGAGCGCCGATAAGCACTCCAATGTTTTCTGTATGTAATTTTATTTCTTCTATAGCGAGGTAGCATCGATCAATAAAGTCAGAAAATTCGAGAAAATCTCTGGGTGGGTAACCACAAATACTAAGTTCGGAAAATACAATTAAATCAGCTTGTCGAGCTCTTGCTTCATGTATAGCGTTTACTATTTTTTGTGTATTGGATTCAAAATTTCCTATATGATAGTTTTGCTGAGCAAGAATGATTTTCATAAAGCAAAGGTAGTATGGATAAGTCTAAAAAATATGCCCGACCATTGGGTCGGGCATACGTACTATTGGAAACAAAAGACGATCAGAAGAAATATCCTATACGAATAGCAAAAGAATTGCTGCGGATATTACCATCACTGAATTTGAAATCTTTTTTATTGTTTTTGGGAGATGTATGATCTATAAATCCATTTCGGTAAAGGATAGATGCAAATACTGAATTCTTTCCATTGAGGTCATATTCTACACCAGGTCCTATGCCCCAACCAATATTAAGAGGCACACTAGTGGCAAATCCGGATAACTTTGTTTTTTCGCCTGTAACGGGTGTAGTACTTCCTGAAGTGGTAATCGTATAATTGCCTCGTTGGCTTAGGAGAATACCTAAGTCAAATCCGGTTTGAGCAAATACTTTTGTTTTTTTATCTACCTCTACAGCTACCATTTTGAGGGCAATGGGTAATGTAAGATATTGTAATCGATAATCTACGCTAGCTGAAGAAGCATAGTCGGTAAGTAAGGGGCTGGAAGGCACATGAACCGTATTGATTGTACCACCTCTCCAGTCCATACCGATACCGGAAAGGATCGTGTAGCGATCGTTGATATTGTAGTCAACTTCTAATCCAAAGGAGAAACCCACATTGCCACTACCTTTGGTAATAGCATAGTTGTCAATAGTGGATGATGTAGGACGGAGAGAGTTGAACGTAGGACTGACAAACATGGCAAAACGATACGTTTTGAAGATATCATCGACTTTTTTGTCCTGTCCGAAAGTAGAGGAAGGTAGTAGGTTGGCTGCAAGTAAGCATGTTGCCAGGAGTAGTTTTTTCATAATCATGTAATTTATATTGAAGTTAAAAATAAAAGTGTCAATTTTGCTTCGAAAATAAAAGAGAAGCATGTTACAAAGATACTTTGGACGTTTAGCTACGGTATTAATCGTTTGTTATTCGATGTTTGTTTTGACAGGATGTGATGGGAAATCAAATAATGTAGATACCTCAGGTGTGAGTATCCGTTACAATTCTATACGTTATGACAGTGAAGTGTACAATTTGGATACGACAAATCTGAGTAGATCACTTGATAGTCTGGGTGCAAAATATCCTGATTTTTCGGCAGTTTATTTTAATGAATTGACAGGGTTTGCTATGAATCAGGATAGAGTATTGTTTGAAAAATCCTTACATCACTTTTTGACCTACAAAGATTACAGAAATCTTTATGATACAGTGCAGATATTATTTCCGGATACGAAGTCGATAGACAAAGAATTGGAGACATTATGCAAGCATATCAAGTATTATTTTCCTTCACAAAAATGGGGTACTGTGTATTATTTTATTAGTGGTTTGAACTTTTGGAGTGCTGTCACTGTTGATACATTGATAGGAGTGGGGCTTGATATGTATTTGGGAAAAGATTATCCGTATTATGCTTCAGTACAGCTACCGCAATATCAAATAGATCGATGTGAGAAAACATATATAGCCGTTAATGTAGCACGAGCCATACAAGAGGATATGTTTCCCTACAATCCGGAAGGTAAAACTCTATTGGACCTAATGATATTGAAAGGAAAGCAACTAGTGTTTATGAAGAAGGTGTTGCCATCTGTGGGTGATGAATTACTCATGGGGTACACCAAGGAACAACTCGCATGGTGTAAAGATAATGAAGGTATGATATGGAGTTATTTTGCCAAGCGTAATTTATTGTACTCTACGGAGTGGCAAGAGATGATCCGTTATGTCAGCGATGGGCCTACATCTACCGGCATGCCTCCGGAGTCGCCCGGCAATATAGGTAGTTGGATAGGTTGGCAAATTGTAAAAAAATATCTTGCAAAAAATCCTTCGATTTCTTGGCAGGAAATGATGAGCAAAAAGGTGGAATCGAAGATATTAATACAAGAAGCAACCTACAATCCTCGTTAATATACGGATTCATTATTTGACAATGGCTTGCTTATTAAACCTAAAATACAGTCCGTGTGGGACATCATCACGTTCATGTACTCTATTGCCATTGATATCATATATGCGCTTGTCTCGAAGTATTTCTCGATAGGTTTTGTTTTCTGTATCATCCATTAATACCGGAGTTAGGATATAGATTACGTTACTTTTCTTGCCAATATAATTGAACATATAAAAGGAGTGAATCTCAGATGTAGGACGGAATAATACCATTTTAGGTGTGTTTTCAAATATGGTGAGTTGCTCTATAACTTTGCCAGTATTATACATAAGCTTGCCATTGGAATTGCTGATAATAGTACATGAAGTATCATTTTGAGAGAGTTTTGTAATTGAAGGTTGGATTTGTATTATTTCTTTTTTGAGATTGAGACAGAAGCTATTAGCAGGTATGCCAGTTGTAGAGTAGAGGTAAGGCCCTTCAAAAATTGAATTGTGGTCGCTGTGGTATGAACGTTCCGGGGTATACCAGAGGGTGTCTGGAATGCCGATATAATCTTTAAAACGGAGTGTTAGATATTGATTATCGATATGATAGGAATCAACAATAGGTGTTGAGAAATCACTGTCTCCAAAGAAAACATCTTTGGCATAGATGGTCTGCCCATTGGCGAGAAGGGTATCTTTCAACATCAGGGGAGTCGTAAACTCCAGCGTAATAGTATAGGGTGCAACCAATTCCATTTTTTTTACCACAGGGGGTAAGATAGAAGCTAGCTTTTCGCCATATAGTACGGGATGTATCGTTTTGTGCAAGGTGACTGCCAATTGCTGGTAACCTGAGTTATAAAAATGACAACCATCATAATCGTAATAACCTAATGAGGGTAGGGTGTACGTGTCAGGAAGTATAGTAGATAGGTCATTTTGAATAGACCGAAGATATCGATGGTATACAAAGGGTTGAGTGCCCAAACATCCGTGTCTTATTTGCACGATAAATATGGGTGTATGACCATAATCATCTTGCCAGTCATAGAATAATGATTCAAAATGTTTGTTGTAGTCAACATGGCCACTATCTACGTCATTTTCTCCCTGATACCAAATTATTGCTTTGATACGATTTTTAACACCGCTTTTAGTAGCTCTGTATAAAAGTCTTTGGTAGATCGAGCTAGATTTTTGGTGTTGGCTGATCCGTGTACCACCTTCGGCACCATTCAATACCATAATGGGGATTCCCTCACTGCGAACAAGCTCTTCTGCTAAATAATACATCAAACATCCAACACTTCCTTTGTCGTGTATAGTGTTTGATTGCGCTACATAAAATGAGGTATCATAAATATAATTAGAGTGAAAGGTGGCATTACCAAAACTTCTAATCCAAGTGCTCTTTATTCCATTCATACTGCCCATTGGAAAGGTCTCTGCCAACATATTCGATTGGCCATTGGCGAGTAGAACATCGCCGCAAACTACACTATCTGCTTTTGCTAGTATGATATTTGTATTATTACGATTGTAAAGTGTGAAATGGTATAGTACGGTGTCCGCTTTTAGTGCAAAAACTGTATCCAGACCATTACTTTTTGAATACAAGGTGTCTCGATTTATTATTTGACCTCCAGCGCTTGCACACGTGATGGACAATAGAAGACTATCATTGGATACTATTTTGATGGGCACAGGAAAAGTGGGCTCATTATGTTCGCGAACATAAAAATGTAAATTTTGCGGGAAGTCAAAAATCTGAATTTGGGAATAGACACTTGCTTGCATGCCTATCCAAAATAATATTTGCAAAAGATGCTTCATCTTAGAAACGTGAAGTAAATATATGATAAAGTCTACAGTAGAAGTAGCATTTGCATGAAAATAAACTAATCATAATACGAAATTACATGGCTATGGAAACAAAGACTCAGCCTTTACGATACTTTCGGGTTTGCCCACATCAAGCAATACTGCATCGCTATGATCATACCCACAGATATGATGTTGCTCGGCCAGCATAAGATAGGTATCTACTATGGAGTACTTGCCGCCTTGTGTGAGGTACTTACACAAGGCCGGATCAATGATGTGGATGCCGCCAAAGGCCATTTCATGCAAAGATTCCACGGGTCTGCTAATTTTCTCTTCACCGCTTGCCTTGTTTCGCCAGCCACAAAGTCTATTTTCATCATCCCACAGAAAGCATCTTGAACTCTCTCTGCCACTGATGGCTAGCGTAGCCAAGGCTTTCTTTTGCTGATGGTAGTGTAGCATTTCGGTCAGATTGAGTGTGGTGAGAATATCTACATTCATCAACACAAAATCATGACCATCATCAAAAAACCACGAGGCTTTTTGCAGTCCACCTCCTGTCTCAAGCACTTCTTGCTGTTCGTCTGAAAGTACAATATCCAACCCGAAATGATTATTGGCTTGCAAAAAAGAAATTATCTGATCGGCAAAGTGGTGTACATTAATGATGAGTTTAGTAACGCCATGCGATGCCAGATAAGTGATATTTCGCTCCAGAAGGGTCTTGCCATTTACGATAGCGAGGGCTTTGGGGTGCTTATCCGTGAAGGGTTTGAGGCGAGTGCCTAGTCCGGCAGCCAATATCATTGCTTTCATTTGCTAATCTTTCTTTTTGGGAGCTTGAAGTGCTTTTACTTTCACCGTTTCGATACGGGTGTCAGTCACTAAGAGGATATCAAATTCGTAATGACCAATGATGATTCGTTGTTTTTGCTTGGGGATTGATTCATGGTTTTCGATGATAAAGCCCGAGAGTGTTTCGGCATCATCTATCGGGATATCCAATTGATATTTTTCATTAATATACTCGACTTCCAATCTGCCCGAAAATATAAACTCATTGGCCGAAAGTTGCTTCTCGACATATTCTTCTTCATCATACTCATCTCTAATTTCGCCAAAGATCTCCTCCAATATATCTTCCATCGTTACAATACCGGCAGTGCCGCCAAACTCGTCAAGCACCCAGGCAATACTCTTTCGTTCTTTGGTAAACTGATTCAGTAGATCCACGGCATTCATCGCTTCGGGCACGATAGGTATGCGATGTAGGGCAGATTTTAGATTGCTGGGATTTTTTAGAAAATCCAAATGATGTATATAACCCACAATATTGTCAATGGTTTCATCATAGATAATGACTTTAGACAATTTACTCTTAATAAATAATTGCTTGAGATCTTCAAGCGAGGTAGTCACATCTGTACCCACCACTTCGTTACGAGGTATAAGGCACTCTCTGATTTTGACTTGTGATAGGTAGAGTGCATTTTCAAATAATTCGGTGTTGATTTCTTGCGATTCACTATTTTGTCCGGTACGTAGTTGCTTCACAAATTGCTCCAAATCCACACGCGTGTAAATCGTTTTTTCGGGAGCGATACGCACATTCAGCAAGTACTTGAGGATAAACTCCGATATCTGTACAAAAAAGCGTGCAATAGGGTATAAGATGTAATAAAAAAACTGAATAGGAATCGTGAGTATCGTAAGTGTAGCTTCCGGCTTAGAACGAAAAATAGCTTTGGGTATAAACTCAGCAAGAACCAACACAATGATGGTGGCCACTATGGTATCCAGGAATAATCGTAAAAATTCATTGTGAGGTAAACCTAGCGCATTGAATCCATAGTGGGTAAGTTTGGTCATCAGTAGGCCGTACACCACCAGGCATATATTGATACCCACCAAGCTGGTGCCAATAAAGGTGGCAGGGTTTTCCATAAATTTTGAAAGTACCTTGCCGGCATAGTTTCCTTGTTTCTTTTTTAGTTCAAAATTCAATTTGCTACTGGAAACAAAGGCGATTTCGATGCCCGAAAAAAACGCAATAAGCACCAAACAAAGAATAATATAAAGTATAATGGACAACATAGAAGATGATGAGGCTACAAAACTAATCAAACTTATGGCATAATGATATAATACATACCAATACATTTTTATTTAAAGAATCAGGGGCTCTCGTCGTATAATCATCGATCATCTTCGATCCGTCCCTTCCGGAGTGCCGTCCCGCCCGCAGGCGGGACCCACTCGTGCCTCGTGGCCCTACAGGCACGGCAGCCGCCGGGCAGAGGGACTCCTTTCATCTGTCTCAGCGAGTGTATTTTTCATCCAAATGAATGTGTGTGTAGCGACGAAACTTAGAGGTAAAAATGAAATTTTGTGAATGAAAAAACAAGATGTTGTACCTTTATCGCATGGTACACCATTTGGCAAATCACAACTCGATTATTAGCTGCTGGGTCAATGAGCTTAGGAATGTAAACGTGCAACAAGATCGTATGCGTTTCAGACAAAATATGACTCGTATTGGCGAAGCGATTGCCTACGAAATCAGCAAGCAGATGCCGTATATGCCTCAAGATATTAATACACCTCTGGGTGTACACCAAGGAGTAGAACTGGAGCATCAACCGGTAATAGCAACTATATTCAGAGCTGGTTTCCCCTTGTTTCAAGGTATACTTCATGTATTCGACAAGGCAGATTGTGCTTTTGTTGCTGCTTATCGTAAGCACAATAAAGAGGGCGGATTCAACATCAATCAAGAGTATGTAACCTGCCCGGACCTGAATGGGCGTACGCTCATCATAGCGGATCCTATGCTAGCTACAGGTTCTTCTTTGATAATGGCTTTAGACGAATTGTTTGAATACGGAAAACCTAGTGCGGTGCATGTGGTAGTAGCTATTGCGAGTACAGAAGGGGTAGAAGCTCTGCGTCAGCGTTATCCTGATTTTCATATTTGGGCTGCTGCTATTGATGAGGAGCTCACCGCCAAAGGGTATATCGTACCAGGCTTGGGCGATGCGGGTGATTTGGCTTTTGGGAGCAAAATGCAATTTTGATCTGAGTCGATTACAGCGACTATATTCTGTATGTTTCTAAAGTATAAGTTGCTTGCAGACTATTGATGCTATATGCCATGTATACGGAGCCCGCGGCAACGATAGTAGCGGAAAGCCCACAGGCCGTGAGGCCCGCGGCCGATACGGACGAGGACTTGTAGCGGATAGCGTGTCTGCCGCCCTAAAAAAATAAACATCTGGTATATACTAAATCAGGAATCGGGTCGAAGGATTTATTTTTTTTTGAGTTTGTCGGAGTAGGATTCTGTCATTTTTTTTAGTTTGTCCATTTCGTAGAAAGAGTTTTCATTCCACTTTCGTTCTATTTTTTCGCGCTTATTTATTACGGCTCTGTAATGCTTGTTGCGTTGTAATTCATTGCGTTTCATGTAGTCAAAAAATTTGTTTTCGGCCAAGTATTTTTTACGAAGGGGATAATAAAAAAGTGCTTGTTGTTTTAGAAAATGAAGGTAGCTAAGATCATGGTTGATAGTGTGTTGAATGATTTCGTTGTAGAGATTGTTATATGAGTTGGGGTCGGTATGGTGAGGGCTTTGGGAGATTTTTTGAAGAGAAAGGGAGCTACGTAGATTAGATTTTGCTGCTTGAAGTTGTTCTTTGTATTTGCGAAGCATACGTTCATAGGATTTGCAGGTGCTGTCGTAGAGGTTGAAGTAGTAGGTTTGCAAAGAGTCGATGGTTTGCATTTTGAGCTGATAGATTTCAGAGCGTAACATACGTATCGAATCTTTGGCGATATCCTGTATACGGGTTCGGCTTTTGGCTTCGGCCAATAGGAGGGAGTCGTAGGTGTAGATGAGTTGTGGTAGGGATTCAGTGAGGGTGTTGATAGTCGCTTTGGTGTGCGACAACAAGATTTTTTCGTTGCTAATATCGTGGTAAAGGGTAGTAAGAAGTGTGTCTCTTGCCTTGAGAGAGTCAATGATAATATCTGTTTCTACCGTGAAGTCTTTATAGTATTTTGGAGAAGCTGTGGGCTGATATGGGGTGTAATGAAGTTTATTATCTTTCTTTTTTTTGTCTTGTATATCTGACTTTATCGTTTTTTCTTTTTCGATTTTGGCGTTATTTCGGGCGAGTGCTTTGTCTATGAAGCGGGTATTGGAAGTAGCGAAGTTTTTTTGGTATTTTAATAGCGAAGTTTTTTTGGAGCTATTGATTGTTCGAAGTTCTGCAAATTCTTTGTTTAGGTTTTTTTTCTGTTCTTGTAAGAGATTTTTTGCCCATTCGATTTCTTTCTTGGCAGTATCGCACAAGTGAATGGCGAGAGGAGGGCTTGTGGTTTCAGCAAGTTTGGTTATGAATTCGTTGGATAGAGCGATGTGTTTTGATGCTTTGCTGTAAGAGTAGTAAGGGTTGAATTGATATACACGGTCAGCAGATTCAATATTGTATTGGTTGTTTGTTAGATGATTTATTCTGAATAAATCAGGGTTGGATGTATTAACTGAAGAGGAGTTATTGTAGTGTATAATACTGTCTTTGTCAAGCACAAAGGTGGACATAGGTAAGTTGGGAATAGCCAATTGCCAAAGGGGGTCTACGGGGAGCCGAGAGATTCTGAATGTCAGAGGGTATTCATTGAAGTATTGTTGATTGTAAAGAGGGACAAATTTTATTTTGGTGGAGGTGAAGAGTTTTTTCTTGAAAAGGTTGCTCTTTATTTTTTTGATGAGAGTGAGTTTCATATGAATTTCTCCGGCAGCATTGCAGGGATCGCAGAGTAGCCATTTGTTGTCCGCAAACACTGCATTCCATGCATGATTGGGTTTGTAAAAGTTCATGCCTTCGTTGTAGAGTTCATTTTTTTCGTATCCTATAATGACTTGATTTTTTATTCCTACTCGTTCGCATAAGTCTTGATACAGATGAGCATATTCTATTGAGGTGGCTTTTTTACTTTTTAATATATCGATACTGTGGCGAGGCTTACTTATTTTTTCTTTATTGTATTCGCTAATGTCGTAATGAATATTTAGTGCTATCCATTCAAATATTTGATAGGCTTGTTGGGTTTGGTTATCTGCGTTTTGGCATAGTTTGGTGATCCATTCTGTTAAGTCGTTGTAGTTAACTGTGTTTTTGTTTGACAGGATATACGATTGAGCAAGAATCTGCGAGTTAATGATTAATGATAAAAGAATTGAGAATACAAAGTAGTAAATTCGTGCAGGTTTGAACATAATAGGGGGGGGGTGAAAAATGATTATGTAGGGAAATAAACTTTACTTTAATTTTTCATAAGCAATGAATGCACTGGAGCTACTGCCAAAAGCAATTTTGGCCAATTGGGTGGTATCAAGAATGGATAAGGTCTGCATCGCTTTATCAAGCACGAATTCTCTAAACTCAGGGGTATCTGGTATGTCAGTATCTAGTATATCAATTTCTGTGGAAATATGGTCGCCGGATTCAAGCGTTATTTGTTCTTGCTTGTATAAGAATGAAGCAATATCAACGGCTTCATAAATAGAGTTGGCATCGACCTGCACGGTTCTTTTAGACTCTTCGGTAATAATTACATTATAAGACTTCATTTCGAAGCAAACATAAGCAAATTTAGGGA